>CATYXQ010000009.1 GCA_958414825.1 uncultured Eubacteriales bacterium
ATTTATATAAAAACTATCCTCAGTTTTCCCGAAAATATTTGCTTTTAAACATTTACAAAACATAGGGATTGTGATACAATTAACATTGTAGAAATATGCAAATTTATATAAAATTACATAAATAAGGAGAACCATCATGGCAGAAAAATTTCTTGTTGAAACCTCTGCAAGACATGTCCATTTGAGCGCTGCGGATTTGGAAACCCTGTTTGGCGCAGGCGCTTCCCTAACGCACAAAAAAGACCTCAGTCAGCCCGGGCAGTTTGCCTGTGAGGAGCGCGTTACGCTGATCGGACCGAAAAAAACGATTCCCAATGTTATCATTCTCGGACCCGAACGCAGTGCAACGCAGGTAGAGCTTTCCTTTACCGACGCGCGCACGCTCGGCATCACGCCTCCCGTCCGTGAAAGCGGAGATCTTGCCGGTTCGGCGCCCTGCAAAATCGTCGGCCCTGCAGGCGAAATTGAAATCAAAGAAGGCGCTATCGTCGCAAAGCGTCATATTCATATGACGCCCGCCGACGCGGAGCGCTTCGGCGTCCGCGACAAGCAGATTGTCCGCGTCCGTCTCGACGGCGAGGGCAGAAGCACGGTCTACGGCGACGTAGTCGTCCGCGTCAGCCCAAAATTTGCGCTGGCTATGCATATTGATACCGACGAGGCCAACGCCGCCTGCGCGTTCGGTCAATTCTACGGCGAGATCGTCGATTAAGCGCCAAAGCTGAACTATCAAATAACATAAGGAGAAAAAATCATGAGCGATTATGCAATGAGCAAAGAAGTTGCCGAAATGTGCACGGTTGCCAAAGGCCCCCGGCATGATCCCGCCCCGATTCCCGAGGAGGGCAAATGGGTCGCGGCAAAACAAATTACCGACATTTCCGGTTTGACGCACGGTATCGGCTGGTGCGCGCCCCAGCAGGGCGCCTGCAAGCTGACGCTGAACGTCAAGGACGGCGTGATTCAGGAAGCGCTGGTTGAGACCATCGGCTGCTCCGGCATGACCCACTCCGCCGCGATGGCCGCTGAAATCCTCCCAGGCAAAACCGTACTTGAAGCGCTGAACACCGACCTTGTCTGCGATGCGATTAACACCGCCATGCGCGAACTCTTCCTCCAGATCGCCTACGGCAGAACGCAGTCCGCGTTTTCCGAGGGCGGCCTGCCCATCGGCGCGGGTCTTGAGGATCTCGGAAAGGGATCCCGTTCGCAGGTCGGCACCATGTACGGCACCGCGGCAAAGGGCGTCCGCTATCTGGAGATGGCGGAGGGCTATGTTACCCGTATGGCGTTGGACGCCGACAACCAGGTTATCGGCTATGAATTCGTATCTCTGGGCAAAATGACCGATTTCATCAAAAAAGGCGATGATCCGGCCGAAGCATACAAGAAGTCCATGGGTCACTACGGCAGATTCGATGAAGCTGTGACCTACATCGATCCCCGCAAGGAATAAGGAGGTACGGAAGAATGGCATTATTTGAAAGCTATGAAAGACGCGTTGACAAAATCAACGCCGTTCTGAAAGAATACGGGATTTCCTCCATCGAGGCATGTCGCGAGATCACGCTGGCAAAAGGCGTTGACTGCGACAAGATCGTGCGCGAAACACAGCCCATCTGCTTTGAAAACGCCGTCTGGGCATACACGGTCGGCGCGGCGATCGCCATCAAAAAGGGCTGCGTAAAAGCGGCGGACGCTGCGGCTGCCGTCGGCATCGGTCTGCAGGCTTTCTGCATCCCCGGATCGGTTGCGGAAAACCGCAAAGTCGGTCTCGGCCACGGCAACCTCGGTTCCATGCTTTTGTCCGAAGAAACCGAGTGCTTCTGCTTCCTTGCCGGCCATGAGTCTTTCGCTGCCGCCGAGGGCGCAATCAAAATCGCACTGAACGCAAACAAAGTCCGTACAAAACCGCTGCGCGTGATTCTCAACGGTCTCGGCAAGGATGCGGCGTTCATCATCTCCAGAATCAACGGCTTCACCTATGTGGAGACCGAATTTGATCCCTACACCGAAGAGGTCAAAGTCGTAAAAGAGGTTCCCTATTCCAAGGGACCGCGCGCGGACGTTAAGTGCTACGGCGCAGACAACGTGCCGGAGGGCGTAGCGATTATGAAACTGGAGAAGGTCGGCGTTTCCATCACCGGAAACTCCACCAACCCGACCCGCTTCCAGCATCCGGTTGCAGGCACCTACAAAAAGTGGTGCGTTGAGAACGGCGTCAAATATTTCTCAGTTGCTTCCGGCGGCGGTACGGGACGCACGCTGCATCCCGACAATATGGCGGCCGGCCCCTCCAGCTACGGCATGACCGATACGATGGGTCGTATGCACTCGGACGCACAGTTTGCCGGTTCCTCTTCGGTTCCCGCGCACGTTGAAATGATGGGGCTTATCGGCATGGGCAACAACCCGATGGTCGGCGCGACTGTCGCTGTCGCCGTTGCCATCGAAGAGGCAAGCAAATAAGCAGGCTTCAGACGTTTACGGCACTTCCGTCATTCTGAAAAGCAAAATTCAATAAAAAACAGGCCTATCATTTCGGAAAAATCCGATTTGATACGCCTGTTTTTGCATTCGCGAAGCAATCCAACCTTATAAAACGAATTTCCGGCTTGTTTGCGCATTTTCTCCATTTATGCGCTTCATATGATATTTTATTGCACAAATCAAATGGCTGTGCTATAATTTACTTGTCTACAATTACATATGTTTTTGACAATCAAAATGATATATCGTGGAAGTAAATACCGATATAGCGAAAGGCGGCGCGGAATAATGGCAAATGACGCTTTGTTAAATGCAAAGAAACAGCAAAACGACGAGTTTTATACCCTATATGAATATATTCAAAAAGAGGTTAATGCCTACTTAGAATATAACCCCGATACTTTCCTGGATAAAGTTGTCCTATGCCCTTGCGACGACCCGGAATGGAGCAATTTCACACGCTTTTTTGCGCAGAATTTTGAAATGTTGGGCTTGAAAAAGTTAATCAGCACAAGTTATTCCATGGAGGCAAAAAAAGCAAAATATGAACAGTATCACCAAATGACGCTGTTTGAAACCACGTTCCCACAGTTCAACGAAGAAAAGGCGCAGACAAAGGGGAAAATATTTACTTTAACCCGCGACAAGAAGAATTCCGGCAAAATCGACTATGACGATTTAGAATGGGAATATTTAGAGGGAACAGGCGACTTTCAATCTGATGAAGTAAAAGCCTTGCGTGATGAAGCGGACATAATCGTTACAAATCCGCCGTTTTCCCTGTTTAGGGATTTTGTGGCGTGGATATTAGAAGCTAACAAACAGTTCCTGATTATAGGACAGATAGGCATGGCGACCTATAAAGAGATTTTCCCCGAAATCAAGAATAATCGTATGTGGATAGGCGTAACCTGCAACAATGAAGATATGGTTTTTGAAGTGCCGGAGGGCGCAAATGTAAACCCGAAAGACCGCGAAAAAGCCGCCCGTATGGGATATACCGGCAATTATACAAGGCAGGGCAATGCCTGTTGGTTTACCAACTTAGACCACGGACGCAGACACGCGCCGCTGACTTTAATGACAACGGCAGACAACTTGCGTTATAGCAAGCATAAAGACCTTGTAACACGCGGTTCATATCTTCACTATGATAATTATGATGCAATCGACGTTCCGTATATCGACGCCATACCTGCCGACTTTGACGGAATAATGGGCGTTCCGTCTACTTACTTGGACAGATACAACCCTGACCAATTTGAAATTTTAGGAATAGGGACAGGCGATAGCGCAAAGGAATTAGGTATAAAGAAAAATTATCGTGGGCGGACAGATTTATCATACACGAAAGACGGCGTGCAATCATGCCCCTATGGTAGAATACTCATAAGAAAGAGGACGACGGACAATGAAAACTGAATTGAATATTGACTTGACCGTTGAAAAGGTTTGCGAAGGCTTTGTTTATAACGAATATGAAGGAAAAGGGCTTTTCGGGCTTGCAGGAAAGCTGACTATTCAGCCGGAATATCAGCGCAATTATATTTACGCCGACGGAAAGAAAGACGTTGCCGTTATTCAGTCTATCTTAAAGGGCTACCCTATCGGACTGATTTACTTTACAAAGGTATCTGACGACAAGTTTGAAATATTGGACGGACAGCAGCGTATAACAAGCATAGGGCGCTTTTTAACGGGTAAGTTCCCGATTATTAACGAAAACGGAATGCAGCAATATTTCGGTGGGTTAGCCGAAAATCTGCAACGGAAAATTCTTGATAAAAAGCTTACCATTTACGAATGCAGCGGCACGGAAAGCGAAATCAAGGAATGGTTTAAAACAATCAACATTGTAGGCGTTCCTCTGAATGAACAGGAACTTTTGAACGCTATATATTCCGGACCGTTTGTGACGCTTGCCAAAGCGGAATTTTCCAACAGTCAAAACGCTAATATTCAGAAATGGGCGGCGTATATCAGCGGCGATGTAAAACGACAGGACTACTTACGTACCGCCCTTATGTGGGTTAGCAAGGGCAACATTGACGCTTATATGAGCCGCCATAGATACGACACGAATATAACCGAATTAAAAACCTATTTCAACAGCGTGATTGACTGGGTATCAAGTGTTTTCGTTGACGTAGAAACAGAAATGCGCGATTTGAATTGGGGCGCGTTTTATGAACGGTTTCACACAAACGCCTATGACCCGAACGAGGTACACAACAAGCTGAAAGCCCTATATGCAGACTATTTTGTGAAGAACCGCAAAGGCATTTTTGAATACATTTTAGGGGGCTGTGTAGATACAAAGCTGCTTGACATTCGCCTTTTCGATGATGTAACAAAGCGGACTGTTTACGAGCGGCAGACATCGGACGCAACAGCGCGTGATGTTTCCAACTGCCCGTTGTGCGCAATGGGTAATGACAACAACAGACGACGCATATACAAGCTAAAAGAAATGGACGCTGACCATGTGACGGCGTGGAGCAACGGCGGCGCAACGGATATTAATAACTGCACAATGCTATGCGCGACCCACAACCGGGCGAAAGGTAACAAATAATTCCGTTATCGCCCATTATCATTTAGTATCGGTTTGCAGATTTAAGCGACACACAAGTGACAAAATCAAGTCAAGAGTGGCAAAAATCTTGAAATTACGGGGTTTTTGCCACTCTTATTTGATGCTGTGGGGGCGTATTCTCGTCGTCGCGCCGCCGATGGCGGCATTCGCGTATTGGAGCCTCCCTTTCGGGGGCGTATTCGCGCCCGCAAGGTGTTTACAAGGCGACGCATGTCCGCCTTGTAAACGTATTGTATTTGTTACTGTATCGGCACACGAAAACGGCGCCCCCGTTTTGGGCGAGGCGCCGTTGATTGATTCTTGTAAATCTATTGTTCCGCTTTCTCATCCGCCGCGGAAAAACGAATGCCAACGGCCTTTTCAACCGGAACACAAAAGCAAACTGCCCCGGCAGGCGTTTTCACACCCGCCTTTTCACCGACTGCGGCCATGATCGTATCGGCCACATCGGCATCGACAAGCGTCAGAATGATCTCTTTTTCGGGACTTGTGGTAATACCGAAAAACGCCTTGTTCATGTCGGCCGTTCCACGGGCATTCATAATGGTCGCGCCCTTTGCACCCGCATTTCGAGTCATCTCCACAATTTCCTCGGCAAAGCCGACATTTGCAATAATATATAACGCTTTCATATCCCAATCCCCCCGATTTACAATGACACCGTTTCTACCGGAACCGTAAAGGCAATCCCGGTATTCGGTTTGTCAAAATCGAAATCTGTCTCCAAAAGTTTTAAAACCGTGCCGGACACCGTGCTCGCCACAAGACAGGTGATGACAACTTTCTTTTCCTCCGGCATCAGGCCGAGCATATCGCGGAAATAACCGGTCGTTACCGACCCTTTGGCATATTCGCTGTGAATCAGGTGGCAATCCGCGCAGCGCAGCGCCTCAAGCAATTCCTCCGCCCGTTTCCGGTCGGAAATTACGGTCAAATATTCAATTTTACAAGCATTTTCATTTGACATTTTGATTCTCCTCTTCGGACAAATCCGGCTCCGTGCACGGCTTCGCGGAATCTGTCCCGGTTACAGACAAAGCGGCCAGCGATTCAAGCGCTTCAAGTTCCTCGCCCGTAATCTGCGCGCTGCTCTGCTCTTTCTTCATGCGGCTTTCATAGAGAATGCCGAGCATCTGCACCGCAATCAGGGGCGTTACCGAAATAAAAGCAATCATACCGAATCCGTTGGTCAAAACAGACTGCGCTCGGGTACCGGCGGATGCAGCCACCGCCTGTGCTGTTCCCAGCGTCAGCGGCGTCAGAAACGCGGAGGTCAGCGCGCCTCCGGTAACGCCGCCCGAATCAAACGCAAGTCCCACAAACAGCTTCGGCGTGTACCGCATCATCAGAATCGCAATCAAATACAGCGGAATCAAGAACCACAAAATGTTGATCTGCGTCAGAATTTTTACCATAGACAAAAGCGCCGCAAACCCGATCCCGACTGAAAGCGTAATGCGGATCGCGCGTTTTTGAATGTGTCCGTTTGTAATTTCTTCAAGCTGCTCCGCAAGCACGGCGACAGCGGGCTCGGACAGAGTAATCGCCGCGCCTAAGATAAATCCGACCGGAAGCAACAGCCATTTGAACCAGTCCGGGCGCGCGCTGTCCAAAAAGACCTCGCCAATATATTTGCCGGCAAAAGCAAAGCCGTAATCAATACCGGATAAAAAGATCAAAAGGCCGATATACACCACGCCCGCACCGAGCATCATCCGAACAAATTCCCGCCGCGGCAGCCGAATCAGAAAAAGCTGAAACGGCAAAAAGGCCAAAAGCACCGGGAGCAGCGCCAGCGCCACGCCCTTTAAATTGGAAAGCAGAATTTCTGATATATTTTCAACTGCGCCGGGATCATAGGTACCGGCCGGCGGCAGACGTCCGCCGTTTGCCGCCTTTAAAATAATCCCGTACAGAAAGAGCGCTAAAATCGGTCCTACCGAAGCCAAACCAATGATACCAAACGTATCGTCGTTGCTCTTCGTTTTCGACATGGTCACCGACACACCCATTCCGAGCGCCAAAATAAACGGAACGGATACGTCGCCGGTCGTCGCGCCGCTGCCGTCAAAAGACAGCGCCACAAATTCCTCCGGCACAAAAAACACAGTCAAAAAAACCACCGCATATAAAAGTGCAAACACAATGCGGATGTTCAGATCCCGCATCATGCGAAAGAGCGCGAATGCGACCATAACGCCGATGCCCGCGCCCATAATCCAAATAAAGACGGGCTCGCTGACAATCGGCAAAATCATATTTGTCTGCCGCGCCAGCACAACCAGCGCCGGCTCCGCTACCGTCGCCAAAAGGCCGAACAAAAAGCCGAAAAACAGGATAAACACCGGTTTTTTCAGTTGAACCAGCGAGCTCCCGATCATTTTTCCGATCGGCAGGATACTGGTGTTCAAGCTCTGTAAAAAGATCGCCTGTCCCAAAACGACGCTGACATATCCAACGGCCAATTTAACATAATCCGACAGCGTCTCCATCGGCGCGACGAAACCGCATACAAGCACAATGATAATAGCCAAAGGCAGTGAAGAAACGAACACTTCCCGCAGCGTATTCAAAAAGATCCGACAGTTTGTTTTCAGGCTCAAAAATGCACGCATCCTTTCACTCGTATTACCGACCGTATACCGAAACGCGGGCTTCCTGCTCCACGCTCGACGCTCGCTTTTGTTTTTGACAGTTTATTCTGCTGCGGTTATTTTGGTTATACACACATACCGCAAATTCAGTATACCATATTTTCGTGTGGAAAAAAAGTGCTTTTCTGCATCTTTAGCGCTGTACTTTCAGGTTCTGAACTGATATTCGTAAAGGTCTTTATAAATTCCGCCCTCTGCAATCAGCTGCGTATGCGTACCCCGCTCACGAATCCCCTCGTCGGTAATGACGATGATTTCGTCCGCATTTTTGACCGTGGACAGCCGGTGCGCAACCACAATGGTCGTGCGCCCTACGCAAAGCTCGTCGAGGCTCTCCGAAATCAGCTTTTCAGTCGCATTATCCAGCGCGCTCGTCGCTTCATCCAAAATCAGAATCGGCGGGTTTTTAAGGAAGACGCGCGCAATGGCGACGCGCTGCTTCTGTCCGCCCGACAGCTTGACGCCGCGCTCGCCGACCGGCGTATCGTAGCCCTCGGGCAGGCTCATGATATACGAATGAATATTGGCGCGTTTGGCCGCCGCGATCATTTCCTCCTCAGTCGCGTTAGGCGATCCGTATGTAATATTGTCACGCAGGGTGGAATCAAACAGAAATACGTCCTGAGACACGATGCCCACGTTTCGGCGGAGCGATTCGCGCGTAAAATTCCGGATGTCCGTGCCGTCGATCTGCACGCATCCCTGCTCGATCTCATAAAAACGGGGAATCAGGTGACAGATGGTAGTTTTTCCGCCGCCGGACGGCCCGACAAGCGCAAGCGTCTTGCCCGCGTCAAGCGAAAACGAAAGCTCGCGAAGAACTTCCCGCCCGCTGTCATACCGAAAGCTCACATCCGAAAATGTAATATTTCCGGAAAGCCGGCCGGCGTCGATCGCCTCCGGCAAATCCTCCTCAACCGGCGTATCCATGATCTGGCAGAAGCGCTCAAACCCGCTCATACCGTTTTGAAACTGCTCGACAAAGTTGACGATCCGATTGACCGGATCCATAAACACGTTGACATAAAGCAGAAACGCGGCAAACGAACCGGCTGAAATCTTTCCGTAAATGCAGAAAAGTCCGCCCGAAATCAGCGCGATCAGCTTCAGCACGTCAAACATAAAGGTAGAACCGCTGTGAAAACGCGCCATTGCGGCCAGCGCACGGCCGCGAACCCCGACATAGCGCCGGGTCACATTGTCAAACTTCTGATTTTCATAGTCGTCCGCGACATACGCTTTTGTCAGACGAATACCCGAAAGGCTGTTTTCAATGGTTGCGTTGATGACCGCATTTTCCACGCGCATCGCTTTGAATTCCCGGCTCATGGTCTTGCGCATATGCATGGCAAACGCCACCATGACCGGAATAAACGCAAAAATAATCAGCGTCAGCCAGATATTTTCCCGCGCCATCAGAATAAAGGAACCAACCAGCAAAACGGCCGACAGAAAAAAATCCTCCGGCGCGTGATGCGCCAGTTCGCATACATCCTGCAAATCACTGACAATGCGCGACATCAGCGCGCCGGTCTTGTTGTTGTCAAAAAAAGAAAAGGGCAGCTTCTCCATATGAGAAAACAGATCCCGACGCATATCCGCCTGAATATCGGTCGCCATTCTGTGCCCAAAATCCTGAATAAAGCAATTCATCCACTTTTTCGCGGCATACAGCAAAAGAAGCACCGCTGCAAAAATCAAAATCGCCCGCACGTTCTTGTTTGGCACATAGGTGTCAATAATCGTACCGGTCAGCTTCGGATAGACCAGATTGCAGAGCGCAACGCCGAGCGCGCAAAGCATATCTTTTGTAAAAAGCCGCAAATACGGCTTATAGTAGGCAATAAATCGCTGAATCATGTTCATTACAGGCACCCCGGAAATTAAAATCTCCCCATATTATACCGAAAAAAACAAAATCTGTCAATCGTCTTGGCATCCGAAAAATAAAAAAGTCCGGGAAACGGCAATTCGCCGTTTTCCGGACTTTAACCGCCGAAAAACCAAGGTTTTACGACGATAGGGCGTGTACGCTCTCGCCGTCGCGCCGCCTTTGGGCGGCACTCGCACGCCCGCAAAGTGTTTTCAAGGCGGCGCATGTCCGCCTTGAAAACAAATTTTATGAATCGTTTCCTTCATCACAGTTTTCACTTTTTCAACAAGCAAATATGGGAAACGGAAATTTGCCGTTTCCCGGACTGCATCGCTTATTCAGCCGCGCCGCCTGTAACCGTATCCCCAAAATTGAGGATGGGGAGGGTCGCGCTGCCGCCGGCCATATAGGTCGGCAGCTTTCCGTCCCATTTTTGCGAATAATAATACTCAACCAGCTGTTCGGTGAGCGTTTCGCCGAGCTTTCGGTTCACCTCCGCCTCTTTCTCACCGGCATACTGCGCTACATCCGCTTCAATCCTGGTGACCTCAGCGGCAGCTTCCGCCTCAATAATCTGCCGCTTGGCGGCGGCTTCCGCCTCAATAATAGCCTGCTCCTGCTCAATTTGCGCCTTGAGCTTGTTCTGCTCGGCTACCTGCTTTGCTTCAACCGCAGCGGTAAACACATCCGAAAAATCCAGATTTTCGATAGATGCGTCGATCACCTCGATGTTGTACTGCGCCAGCTTGTTAACTAAAATTTCGCGCACCTGCTCGGAAAGCATTTCCCGGTTGGCAATCAGATTTTCCGCATTGTACTTTGCAATCACGCTCTTGACCGCTTCCTGCATACGGGGCGCGATCACCGTATCAAAATAGGAAACGCCGATTGTTTTGTAAATGGTCTGCGCATTGGATTTCTGAATCTGATAGTTGATCGTATAGGTCACGGTGACCTCCTGAATGTCGCTGGAAAAGCAGTTGAGATCCACCGAGGCTTTCTGATTGCGGTTATCCATATTGACGACATTCTGCCAGGGAAGCTTGAAATGAATACCCGCCTCATATGTATAATCCTCGACCTGACCGAACGTAGTCACAATACCGGTATGTCCCGTCGGCACCGAAGCCACGCAGCTCAGCGCAATGATGCCGATACCGAGCGCTCCGCCGACAAAACCAAAAACCCCACCGATTTTTTTCCCGCGCTTACTCAGCATAAAAGCGCAGATCAGCGACACCGCGATCACCGCGATACCGAAAAAAAACAAAGCAACCATAAATTGTTTCCTCCTCTAAGAATCCAGCAGCCGTACAATACTCAAAATCAGCGTGGATTCCAGTATTAAAAAGAATAAAAATATTTTTTTCATTGTAATAGCGCCCTAAAACAGTTCGATCAGTTCTTTCGCCGCACCGGTCAGATTTCGCACCTCGCCGTTTTGCGCGCAGATCATGTCCTCGATGCGGCAGCCGTATTTGCCCTCGATATAGACGCCCGGCTCCACCGTAATTACATGACCGTTTTCAAAGCAATCAGCCGAGCGGGACGCAAAATTGGGCGCTTCGTGAATCTCCAGACCCACGCTGTGGCCGAGCGCATGGCCAAAGCAGCCGCGGTACCCGGCCTCGTCAATAAAATCCCGGGCGGCTTTGTCGATTGCGGCACACTTTTCGCCGACCGAGGCAAACCGGATTGCGCGCTCCTGCGCCTCGAGCACCGTTGCATACAGCCGCTTCATTTCATCATCGGCGCGCCCCAAAACGACCGTGCGCGTCATATCCGAATGATAGCCGTCCACAACACAGCCGAAATCCATCGTCAAAAATCCGGATTCGAGCTTCACATTTCGCGGTACGCCGTGCGGCAGAGAGGAAGCGCGCCCCGATACGGCGATTGTATCAAAGCTTTTGTCCTCCGCGCCATGCCGCCGCATAAAGTATTCCAGTTCCACGGAAACCTCGGTCTCAGTCATGTCCGGCGTGAGCGTTTTTACAATATGGGCAAACGCGGCGTCGGTGATTTTCTGCGCCTGCGCGATCTTCTCAATTTCACACGGTTCCTTGCAGCGGCGAAGCGTCTCCACAATGCCGCGCGAGGGCGTGAGCGTAACGCCGGGCAGCGCGTCTTTCAGCCGCTCATGCGCGGACACGATCAGCCGCTTTTCTTCAAAAGCCAGCGTTTTGACCCCGTCTTCACGCAGCAGTTCCCGCAGCTTCGCCATCATACCGGCGCCGCCCGGCACATGAAGTTCAAAGCCCTCCGGCAAAGCGGCGCGCGCCGCCTCGGCATAACGCGAATCCGTAATCAGATGCGCGCGCCTGCCCGTGACAACGACAAAGCCGTCGGTAAAGCGAAAGCCGCTGATGTAATACTGATTCAAAGCGTCGGTCAGCAGGACGGCGTCCGCAAAGGACGTAAAGCGCATCCGAAGTTTTTCCGCTCTGTTCATAGTAACGAACCTCGTTTCTTTTTTCGCAGTCATAGCAAATTTTTGTAATACTTTTTCATGACGAGCGCGTCCTCGGCCATCGTACCGGCCGATTCACAGATGATGCGTGGGCAAAGCCCCTCTTTTGCAACGGCCTCCATCAGCGGCTCAAAATCAGGTCCGAACGTCTGATCCGCAAAGGTCAGATGCCGCTTTTCGCCGAGCGCAGTCCATTCGATCTTGGAAAAATGGCAGTGCATATACTTAGCCTTATCCGCGCCGAGTCTGTCGCCGATTTTGTCAAAGACCGCGCGGTAACTATCGATGCTCAAAAACACGTTCCCGCAGTCGCGGGCGTTCAGATGGCCGAAATCCACCACGGGAGACAGCCGCGCGTCCATTTGGCAAAGCTCAATGACCTCGTCAAGCGTTCCAAGCTGATTTTGCTTGCCCATCGTTTCAATGCCGAACGAAACCGACGTATCGCCGAGCTTTTCCAGCATTTTATAGAGCGTATCGGCGGACAAACGCATCGCCTCCGCGCGGCTGATCTTGCCGGCTGAACCGCAGTGAATCACAATCGTGTCCGCAAAAAGCAGTTCGGCCGCCCAAAGGCTCTTTTCAATATAGTCGATGCTTTTCAGCCGCTTTTCGGGATCCGTTCCGGAAAGCGAGATAAAATACGGCGTGTGCAGAGACATGCGAATGCCGTGCTTCTTTGCCTCCGCGCCGATCTCACAAAGCGTCGTCTCTCCGGCGGTAATACCGTTTCCGGCCTCGTATTCATAAGCGTCCAGCCCGATAGTCTCAAGCCAGGCCGGCGCCTGTTTTGTATGCTTGTACCCCGCGTCATAAAAGCTCTTGCTGTTGCCGCCGGGGCCGAACAGCGCAGCGTTCGGTTTATCTGTCATCTGCTTTTTTCTCCAATCTGTAATATCTTTTCATAAAAGGCGTCTCAAGCGCTCGCTTAAAGCGGAAGAAAAGCGTCTTTTTATCCCGTATCGGCGGGACAAGAATGCTCCGTATACCGACAAGCTGCGCCGACCACACGTCGGTAAACAGCTGATCGCCCAAAACGGCGCACTGCTCTTTCGGCACGCAAAGCGCCTCCATCGCCGCCCGATACGGCGCGCGGCATGGTTTTTTTGAATCGGCGTAAGCAGGAACCGAAAGCGCCGAATTATATTGTTCCACACGCGCCGCCGAATTATTGGAAATCAGTGCGATCCGCACGCCGCAGTCCGCAAGGCGGGACACCCACGCTCGCACCGCCTCCGACGGAAGCGCGTCCTCATAGGGGGAGAGCGTATTGTCAATATCGCAGAGCAGCGCGCAAATGCGGTTTTCAGCCAAAAAAGCCGGCGTAATATCCGAAAAGCAGTCAAACACAAAGTCGGGAATCAAAAATCTGCCCATAGCGCTCCTTAAAAGTAACAATTGATAAAAATGATTATACCATATATTTTTTAACGCCGCAACAGCCGCGTCAAAATCTCTGCGCTTTATCCGGCATTTCAAAGAATGGAAGTCCTGCCAAAAATAAAGGCTTGAAGTACGCCGCCCTTTGCGGTATAATCACAGCGAAAATTCCGTGTGCGGCGCTCCGCCGCAGACAAAAGGAGATGAATATGAGGAAAATCTGTTCGATTTTAATGGCTGTTCTGCTGTTTATCATTCCAATGAAAGCGCTGTTTCAGGAATCCGGCGCCGACAATCTTTTCATATCAGAGAAAAATACGGATATTTACGCGGCCGCGTCTCAAAATAAAGCCATTGTCGGCTATTACGCCGGTTGGGCCGCATATCGCGGATACACCCCCGATAAAATTCCGGCGCATAAACTTTCGCAAATCAATTATGCATTTGCAAAAATAGACAAGGATACATACAAAATCACGCTTGCCGACCCGGCGACGGACAAAAAGAATTTTGCCGCGCTCCGAACGCTGAAGAAATCCTATCCCAACCTGCGCATTTTGATTTCGGTCGGCGGATGGGATTATTCCGATCAATTCTCCGTCACGGCGTCCACAAAGGAAAACCGTGACGCCTTTGCACAAAGCTGCGCGGACTTTATTTCGGAGCATCGCCTTGACGGGATTGACCTCGACTGGGAATATCCGGTCTCCGGCGGTTTAAGCGGAAACGGGAATCGCCCGGAGGACAAAGAAAATTTCACGCTTCTGCTTGCGGCTGTCCGCGAAAAACTGAATGCGCTTGAAAAAAAAGACGGCCGAAAATACGACCTGACCATCGCCGGCGCGGCCAGCCGTGATTATCTGAAAAAAATCGAACCGGTCAAAGTGGCTGCGCTTGTCGATCATATTTTCATCATGGCTTACGATATGCACGGCCCCTGGGACGACTATGCTGACCTCAACGCGCCGCTGTACATGCCGAAAGAAAACTCGCCGCAGTATAAAAACAGCGTATACGACGGGATTCAAAGCTATCTCGAAAGCGGCGTTTCCGCAGACAAGCTCGTCATGGGCATTCCGCTGTACGGATACATCTATACGGGCGTTTCCGGGCAAAACAACGGGCTATACAGCGCCTGGCAGTCGGCAAAAGCCATCACCTATACCGCTATCGCCGAAAACTATCTTTCAAACGCGGCCTATGCAAAGCTGTACCATGCGCAGGCCCAAGTCCCCTATCTGTACGGAAACAATACGTTCATTTCCTATGACGACGCCGCATCAGTGGCAAAAAAAGTCGAGCTTGCAAACAAACTCGGGCTTGCGGGCGTCGGATTCTGGGAACTGTCGCAGGATTCAAAAGAGGTTTTAATTGAGAGCGCATACAACACGCTCGCGGGACTCTGGGTCAACCCGTTTTTTGACGTACACCCAACCGACTGGTATTATGAGGCCGTCCGCTTCGTCAGCGAAAACGGGCTCATGGAGGGAATTTCCCCCACAACCTTTTCTCCGAACACACCGATCACAAGAGGCATGTTTGCAGCGCTGCTGCACCGGCTTGAGGGAACACCGAAAGTCAATCAATCCGCGCCTTTCGCCGACGTTTCAAAAGAAGCCTACTATGCGGACGCCGTCGCCTGGGCATATCAAAACGAAATTCTGCACGGCCACAAAAACAATCTTTTTGCGCCCGATACCCCGATCACGCGGGAACAGGCAGCCGCAGTTCTTTTCCGCTACGCAGAATATAAGGGCTACGATACCAAAAAGACGGCCGATCTGTCCGCGTTTTCGGATGCGGCGGCCATCAGCCCCTACGCGCGCAGCGCCATGCAGTGGGCCGCGGCGAACGGCTTAATCAGCGGCCGGACCGAAACACGCCTCGAACCCACGCAAACCACCAGCCGCGCCGAAGCCGCCGCGCTCTTCATGCGCTTTACGCTTATAGCAAAGTAAGAAAGCAAAAAAACAAAGCCATCCAAACGATCACACCACTCTCCCAAAGGAAAGGCACGGCGCCCGATACCCGCGCGCATAGCCGCAAAGCTCCGCCTTGCCAACTCCTTTGAAAGATATAAAAAGCATCGATACAAAAACGCCCCGCCGCCGGACACGCAAAATGCGTCAGCCAACGGACGGGGCGTTTTTCAGTTTACCGCCAAACGTTTATTTTCCGCATCGTACAAAGCGGAAAGCTTTGTTTGGCGCATTTGATTTTCGCATCCGGATTCTCGCGCATTACTCGGCGGAAACGCCGCAAATGCAGCAGTACCGGTCGCATGAACCGCCGCGGCTTGGGCGCGTAGCATACAAATGCGTTCCCTGCGGTTCATAGTCAGCCGCGCGCACAGACACCGCGCGCAGAGCGTCAGCCGGGCAGGGTTCACCGAAATCCGGGAACGTATACATTCTGCCGCCGATTTCCTTTTGAACCGTTCCGAAACGCTGCGCATAGGTATCCCGCTCTGTCCACCAACTGGATCCCTCCGGCACGGTAAGCGATTTGTTGGCGTGATAATAAATCATCCAATCACCCGCCGCATCGGTCACAAACGAGCAATGCCCGGTGCCGTACATAGAATTGGCCTCGCTCTCCCTGAAAAGCGGCGCTGTGCTTTTTGTCCAGCTTTGCGCGCTCAGCGGGTCGTCCCCTGTCAGCGTCAGCGCGCCGAGGCAATAATTGCGCGTCCAGCTTCCGCTCGCGGAATAAATAATATGTACCGTGCCGTCCAAAATCAGCGCCTGCGGTCCCTCGTTGACGTCCGGATTGCCCTCGGTCTCCCACGAAAACTGCGGCTTTGAAAGCAGCGTGCGCGCCCCCGATTTCATCGTATAAGGGTTCTCCATTTCCTGAATATAAATATCCTGCGAGACATTGGTGCTGCCCGCCCAGCCGGACCACACAAAATACAGCTTGCCGTCCAGAACCAGCACGGTTCCGTCGATCGCCCAACGGTCGCCGTCTGTTTCAAGCTCGCCTATCATTTTATAAGTAGACTGCGGATCTTCGGGATCGGTCGATCGCAGCACATACATGCGGTGATTTTCATTGTCGCCGTTATCCGCCGCAACATAGATATACCAGCCGGCATCCGCCCCGCCTACCGTGTCCGCGTCAAAATAATGCAGTTCGGGCGCCCAATATTCATGCTTTGCATTGGAAATATCGGTCATGGATGCATTAAACACCGATACTGCAGAAGCATCCAAATCCCCCATCACGATCCCGCCGTTTGCCGCCACGGTAATACCGGCTAAACCCGAAACGGCCTCGGCATAGCAATAATAATACACGCCGTCCTTTTCAACAATCCACGGATCCGGACGGGTGGAAAGCGCGCCCGAAAAGGAAGCTTCAACCGTTTCTGTGCGGGCAATTTCGGTATCCGCAGACAGCGCAAACGTACTGCCGAGCAGCTTGTCTATCGTATCGCCGAAGCGATCCGCATCATACCGCAGAAGTACGGAGCCAAGCATCCCCCGATTGAAAAACTGCACGCCGGAGGCAAATTCACCGCCGGTCAAAACAATGGTGAGATCGCTGTAATTTTTGATCTCGCGCACAGCGTCGTCCGCCGTATAAATCGGCTTTTCAAAGCTGCCGCCCAAAATGCGCAGCACCGCGCGCCCCGTGTGCGCGCCGTCCGGCGCAAGCGTTCTGTCTATCGGCAATGACCCCATTGCGCGGTACGCATACACGCTCCCCGAAAAGGTTCCGCCGCTGATTTCCATATACAAATTGCCCGAATGAAAACTGCTACCCGCGAGACTGACGCTCTGCCCGTGCTGACCGGTAAAGGTTCCGCCCTCAATAATCACGGCAATATCGCCGGAAAGCAGACCGCGCGCCGAAGAAAGGCCGCGCCGGTTTCCGCCTGAAAGGCCGGAAAACGTACCGCCGCCGACGTAAACGGTATAGCTCTTGTCCGAGGAAGCCGCTTCCACCGTTTTCGGCTCATTCTGACCGCCGACAACCACCGGCATACGGATCGAAGCGCCGGTCGCCTCGCAGACGACGCCCGCGCCGAATCCGATGTCGCCGTAGCCGCCGGCAAACGTCAGTCCGCTCTCTCCGATCAAAAGCGTAACGTCGTCGAAAAATACGCCCCCGCCGAATGTCATGTCGGCGTTCACACAAAGCTGCGCGCCAAGCTCGCGATAGTCCGTACCGCCGAACAGCGAAGTTACCGATACCGTTTCGGTATTGTCTGCCAGGGAAAGAGGCGCGTCCACGGTCGTTTTGCCCGAAATGACGGCCGTACCGCCCGCCTCCAGTTTTGAAAACGCGCACTCAAGCGTGGCCACCGGAGCGCCTTTGGTCCCCGCGTTGGTATCCGCGCCCGCTTCGCCGTTCACATACACAACCGCACGACCGTCCGACTCCCCGCCGCACGCACTGAGCAGCAAAATCCCGCTCAGCAGAAGCATAAGCATAAGGAGCGCTTTGGTCAAAGGTCTGAAAATCATGGATTTAACCCCCTACATTCGTTTTTACAGTAAGCAGCCCGAAGAGCGCCGTAAAAAAACAATGCAAAGCTTTTTTCATACGATCCCCTGAATTTTTTCATAGCGACCGGTATACGACCGCACTTCCGGCATGTATGTCTTTATTATAAACTACACAGCCAAAGAAATCCAGTGTAAAAAACAAAAAAAATGAGGCGATCCCATTTAGAACCGCATCATTTCAGTCTATCAAAAAAATAAAATTTACAAAAAAAGCAATACATAAAATTTGTTTACAAGGCGGACATGCGCCGCCCTGTAAACATCTTGCGGGCGCAAATTTGAAAACAGGCGAACAAAGCGAATATGGATATAAAGAACAAACCGTAATGAAAGACCGTTCAAAAATATTTACGCCGTACCCTACATGAATACTCCGCGAATCAGGCTATCTCTAAACGCGCCTCTCCCTTTTCGTTGAAATCAACGAACCCGAAAAATTCTGCGAAGCAGCGCGCGCAGCGCACGCGGCGACTTGAATGTAATGATTCTCATAAGCCACTCCCGGGCTTCTATTTAATGGAGAAATATAAAAATCCGATACCGATAATGACCACCGCTTCTATCACGACCAGAAAGCCGTCCGGCAAAAAAAATGAGGCAAGCAGTCCCACGCCGAATGCCAGAACCGTCAACCCGATCAGTTTTGCCGCGCATCTCAGATGATTCATAATACTCCTCCTTTTAGCCCGTCTATTAGGAGTATATGCGGCAGGGCAAAATTGTGTGACAGCCATTCTGAAAAAAGCAAGCGAAAACCGTCACCGTTCAAAAATCCTGCCGGTAAAACAAAATGCTTTACCGGCAGGATTTTCCTTTACGCTTTTTTGCGAACCGCGAGCGCGCACCAGTCGTTTTCAGCCAGTTCGTCAAAAACCTCAAGTCCGTTTTCGGCAAAAACGCGCTCTACCTCCGCCCGGCGCGGACAGATAATGCCCGAAGCAATCAATACGCCGCCGTCAGCCAAAACGCGATGGACGTCCGGCGTCATCCGGATCACGATATCGGCAACGATATTCGCGGCGACAACGTCAAACTTTCCGCCGCGTATATCCACATCCGCAAGCAGATCCGACTGCCCGCAGACAATGCCCGGCTGTCCGCTCGCCTCAATGTTTTCCCGGGCGACGCGCACAGCCACGGGATCGAGATCATAGGCCGCACATTAAGCAGCGCCGAGACGGGACGCGCAGATGGACAGAATGCCGCTTCCACACCCCACATCCAGCATCCTGCAGCCCGGACGGATATACGTTTGCAGCATCTCAATCACCAGTCTCGTCGTCTCATGCGTACCGGTGCCGAACGCCATGCCCGGATCCATTGTCACCGTCAGTTCATTATTTTTCGGAGTATAGGTTTCCCAAGCCGGAACAATGACGATTTTACCGACCTTGACCGGCTTATAGTACTTCTTCCAGGACTCCGCCCAGTCCTCCTCCCGGCATCCGGAGGTCTCAACCGTATAGTCTATCCCCGACGTGCGAAGCTGCCCCTCAACAAAGAAGCGCGCCTCGGAAAGGTTAGCCGTTTCGGGCAGAAAAGCCGAAACGGAGACATGTGTCCTGTCTGCCGAAAGCAAGCTTTCATCGAGCAGGGCTCCGTACATGCCGTCGGTCGTGACGTCGCTGTAATCCTCGATCATCAGCGAGCTTGACACCATGCTCATCACCGCGCTGATGATCTCAAGATCTTCTGTTTTTCCCGTTACTTTCAGCTGAATCCACTGCATTTCCATCTTTGTTATCCATCCGCTTTTGAATTTTGTTCTGCGCCTGCGATACGCCGAAAGCCTGCCGAAAAGCCAAAGGTTTGCCGGCAGGCCTGAAGTTTTTATTTAAACAGATCCGTAAATTTCTGGAAAAACTTTTCGCGCTTCGTATCCACTTTTTCGCCAAACGAAGCCGCAAGCTCGGAAAGAAGGTGCTTTTGCTGCGCGTTCAGTCCACGCGGCACTTCCACTTTCACGGTAATGTACAAATTGCCGCGCACAGAGGAATTGACCCGCGTAATTCCACGGCCGCGCAGCGTAAAGGTCGTCCCGGTCTGCGTTCCCTCGGGAATCGTGAATTTCTCCTTGCCTTCCAGCGTCGGAATATCCACGGAAGCGCCGAGCGCCGCCTCCCAGAAGTCAATCGGAACCTCGCAGTACACATCGCTGCCGTTGCGCTCGAATACTGCATGAGGACGCACGGACACAGTCAGAATCAAATCGCCGGACGGTCCGCCTCCGCGTCCCTCGTTGCCCTGACCCGCAATCGAAATCTTCTGTCCGTCGTCAATGCCTTTCGGAATCGAAACCTCGATTTTTTTACTAAGCTTCACATACCCGGTACCCCGGCAGTTCGAACAGGGCTCCTTGATAATCTTACCGGTACCCCGGCACTCGCTGCAGGTCTGCGTTGACTGAAACATGCCGAACGCAGTGCGCTGCTGCACACGAACCTGACCGCTGCCCCCGCACCGTTTGCAGGTTTCCGCGCTGGTGCCCTTTTTCGCTCCGCTGCCCCCGCAATCGGCGCACTTCTGCACACGGCCGTACGAAACCTCTTTTTTACAGCCGAAGACCGCCTCTTCAAAGGAGATGGTCACACGCGCATAAATGTCCTCGCCGCGCATGGGACCGCCACGCCGCCCCGAGGAACCGCCGCCGAATCCTCCGCCGAAGAAAGAGGAAAAAATATCGCCGAAATCAAATCCCTCAAAGCCGCCGCCATAGCCGCCTGCGCCGCCGTTTTCAAAGGCGGCGTGACCGTATTGGTCATACCTGGCCTTTTTCTCCTCATCCGAGAGAACAGCATACGCCTCATTGATTTCCTTGAACTTTTTTTCGGCCTCGGCATTGCCCGGATTGACGTCGGGATGATACTGCTTCGCCATCTTGTAATATGCTTTTTTTATGGTCGAAGCGTCGGCGCTTTTATCCACGCCGAGCACTTCATAATAATCTCTTTTATCCGCCATAGCTTTCCCCATGCGCAAAGACCGCGCCGTATCGTCTTACAGCGCGAAAAATCCGAGCCGACCGGCGGCTCAGGATTTTTCGCTTTGCTTTATTTATCGGTTTTGTCTTCAAAATCAGCGTTGTAGTAGGTGTTGTCGCCGCCCGCGCCAGTGTTTGCATCTGCGCCTGCGTCAGGGCCGGCTCCGGCGCCCTGCTGCGCCTGCGCCTGGCTGTACAGCTTTTCGCTGATGGCGTAGAACGACTTCTCCAGCGCCTCGGTATCCGCGCGAATCGCCTCGGTATCGCCGCCCTTTACCGTTTCTTTCAGTTTGGCAATAGCCGCCTCGACCGGGGCTTTTTCCTCTGCGCTTACCTTGTCGCCGAGTTCGCCGAGCGTTTTTTCGCTCTGGAAAATCAGACTGTCGGCATGGTTCTTCACTTCGACGGCCTCTTTGAGCTTTTTATCCTCGTCGGCAAACTTCTCCGCATCTTTAACGGCGCGGTCGATGTCCTCCTTGGACATATTGGTGGAGGAGGTAATCGTGATATGCTGCTCCTTGCCCGTGCCCTTGTCCTTGGCCGTGACGTTTACAATGCCGTTGGAGTCAATATCAAAGGTAACCTCGATCTGCGGAATGCCGCGGGGCGCCGGCGCAATACCGTCCAGAATGAAGCGTCCGAGCGTGGTATTGCCCGCCGCCATATCGCGCTCGCCCTGAAGCACATGAATTTCAACCGAGGTCTGATTGTCGGCTGCGGTCGAATAAATCTGGCTCTTTTTAACCGGAATCGTCGTGTTGCGGTCGATGATGCGGTTGAATACGCCGCCCATCGTCTCAATGCCGAGAGACAGAGGCGTTACGTCGAGCAGAACGATGTCCTTGACGTCGCCGCCGAGCACGCCGCCCTGAATCGCCGCGCCGATTGCGACGCACTCATCCGGGTTGATGCCCTTAAAGGGATCTTTGCCCATGAAGTTTTTCACCGCTTCCTGCACGGCGGGGATTCTCGTCGAACCGCCGACCAGCAGTACCTTGTGGATGTCGGAGGCCGACAGTCCCGCGTCCGAAAGCGCCTGTTTCACCGGTCCCATGGTCGCGCTGACCAGATCCGCGGTCAGCTCATTGAACTTGGCGCGGGTCAGATTGGCGTCGAAATGCTTCGGCCCGGTCGCATCCGCCGTGATAAACGGCAGGTTGATGTTGGTGGAGGCCATACCGGAAAGCTCGATCTTTGCTTTTTCAGCCGCTTCTTTTAGACGCTGTACCGCCATCTTATCCGAGCGCAGGTCAATCCCGTTTTCAGCTTTGAAGGTGTCGGCGATCCAGTTGATAATGCGCTGGTCAAAATCGTCGCCGCCGAGACGGTTGTTGCCGGCCGTTGCCAGCACTTCAAACACGCCGTCCGAAATCTCCAGAATCGAAACGTCGAACGTACCGCCGCCAAGGTCGAAGATCATGATCTTCTGTTCCGCCTCTTTATCCATGCCGTAAGCAAGCGCCGCGGCCGTCGGCTCGTTGATGATACGTTTAACATCCAGACCTGCGATCTTGCCTGCATCCTTGGTCGCCTGACGCTGCGCGTCGGTAAAATAAGCAGGCACCGTGATAACGGCTTCAGTCACGCTCGTGCCGAGATATGCCTCCGCATCCGCTTTCAGCTTTTGCAGGATCATAGCCGAAATCTCCTGCGGCGTGTACTGTTTGCCGTCAATATTTACCTTATAATTCGTGCCCATCTCACGCTTGATGCTGATGACCGTTTTATCCGGGTTCGTCACGCTCTGGCGCTTTGCGACCTGACCGACCATGCGCTCGCCGTTTTTGCCGAATGCGACGACAGACGGCGTGGTTCTCGCGCCCTCCGGATTCGGAATTACAATCGGCTCGCCGCCTTCATAAACCGCCACACAAGAGTTTGTCGTACCGAGATCTATACCAATAACCTTTCCCATAATCCATTCCTCCGTTTATCTTAACAATAAAATATAACCGCTGTAAATTTTGTCTTTTTAATTTGCAACCTTGACCATTGCGTGGCGAATCACCTTATCGCCTTTTTTGTAGCCTTTCTGAAACACTTCCACAATCTCGCCCTCGCCGAGCGATTCATCCTCCACATGCATCACCGCATTGTGGAAATTGGGATCAAAAGAAGCGGTTTCAATCTCGGTCACGCCCATCTTTTCAAGCGCATCCTCAAACGCCTTTGCAATCATTTTCACACCCTCGAGCACCTTTTCCCCGTCGGTAAACGACGCGGCGCGCTCAATGTTGTCCAACACCGGAAGCAGCGCGTTGATCGCATCGGAGTACGCGTCCGAATAGATGTTATCGTGTTCTGCGCGCGACCGCTTTCGGAAATTGTCGTACTCGGCCAAAACCCGCAGATACTGCTCCCTTTGCTCGGCAAGCTCAGCTTCCTTTTTTTCAAGCGCCAAGCGCGCTTCCGCGACCTCGTTTTCCAGCTTTTTCTCGGCGCGGCTCTTTTTCTGCTTTGCGTTGTCCTTTTCCTCGGTTTGAGGATCAGCCGTCTCTTTGCTTTCTTTTTCAGCGGCGGTTTCCGCCTCTGTCTGTGTGTCTTTTTCCTTTTCCGCCATCTCCGAAAATTTCCTTTCTATTCTTCTTTCGGGAACTGCTGCCGCCGTTTCGGCTCTTCCAGCATCCGCATCTCATCGCTAATCATGCGGCCGACCGATTCAGCCAGCGCATCCACCGTGGACATGACCTTTGCATAATCCATACGGCATGGGCCGATTACGCCGATTGCGCCTACGACTCTGCCGTTCTTTTTGATCTTTTTCACCACCAACGTCGAATCGCTCATGCTGCTGCCCGGATTTTCCTTGCCGATCAGCACGCGAAGCTCGTCGCCCTCTATGCCGGACACCGCGTCGAGCAGGCTGTCCTTGCGCTCGATTTCGCCGAGCAATCCGCGCAGTTTGTCAATATCCGTAAATTCAGGATATTCAAGCAGGCGCTCCACGCCGTCAAACCGCACATCGCCTCCGCTCTGCTCCGCCATGACAGAGTAGACTTCTTTCATCGCGACCGAAAGCAACCGCGCCTCGCTCCCCATTTCCGCCTCCGCCTGCATGAGCAGCGGCAGGGTGATCTCGGCGGGCGTATGTCCGGCGATGTATTTGTTCAATACACCGGCAAGCAGCGCCGCCGCTGGAGGAAGCACATCAAACGGGAGCCGGAGATACCGCGTCTGCGCGCTCCCGCTGCCCGAAAGCAGCACAAGAATCAGATTGCGGCTGTCAAAATACATGACCTCAAATCGCAAAATCCTGGACATCTCCGCTCGGGGCTTAATAGCCACCGCCGTATAATTGGTCATGCTGCCCGCAAGTCTTGACGCCTCGGTGAGAATGTTGTCCAGTTCCTGGCGTTTGCCGCGCAGCCGTTCAGCCATAAGCTCGGTTTCGGCGCGGGTCCGCTTGTATTCGTCCGCAAGACAATCGACATAAAAACGATAGCCGGCGCCGCTCGGGATCCGCCCTGCCGACGTATGCGGCTGTTCCAGATAACCAAACGCTTCCAGCGCCGCCATCTCGTTGCGGATGGTCGCAGGCGAACAGTTCGGCATCCGGGTCTTTGCGATATACTTTGAACCAACCGGTTCGCCGCCCTCGACATAAGCCTCGACAACCGCACGCAGGATCTGCGCCTGGCGCTTGCTCAGATTATGCTCCAAGATACCAAACCTCCTTTGGTTTTAGCACTCTTTGTCGTCAAGTGCTAAACCTTGATTAGAATGTACCACCTCAAAACACTTTTGTCAAGGGTTTTTCCCAATATTTTTTGTGATTTTTGGGTGAAAAGTCCAAAATGTTTGCAACCGAACCATTCAGGTGCTAATTTTTTTGCAGACGTTTTGCTTTAAATTGGTTTTTATATATATAAAGGATAAAAACCGACATTTCGACGCAGACGGCGTCTATCCGCCCGGCGCAGTGACAAAAGCCATTCGGAGCGAAACAGCGCCAAACAAAAGGCAGTACACAGAATCTGATTTTCATGTGTCTGCCTTTTATTTTTTGGCATTTCAATCAACCGCCTGCCGAAAACCGAAGAGGGACAATTTGCGCTTTCGCCGGTGCAACCGGGACAAGCGGCGCTTTTATGCCGCGTCTCCGCTGACTGGCTGCGGCAAATCTCCGATTTCCCGCACGGCACTGTAGCTTTTGCCGTCAAAAATCAGCGCGGCGCCCCCAAGATACGGGTGCCGCCCGCCGAGATAGGAAGGCAAAGTCATGCAGCGGGTAAACAAATTCCGCCTGAGCAGCGCCTCGTCATTCCAGGCAACATACAAAACACGCTTTGAATAGTTCCACGGACTTCGCACAAGCTGCATCACGCAAAATCTGCCCGGATAAAACCGCCCCGCATACCAAAATCCGCCCTCGTCCATCCGGATGGGCGCATTTTCTTCGAGCATACGGTAAAAAGGACTGTCATCCCGACCTACGGCGATCATGCTGCAGGCTGAAAGATCGACCGAATCTCCGGCCTGCGGGCGCTGGGCAATTGAATACCAAACCGCGACCTCGGACATAAGTCCGTTCGTCTGCGGCCGCGCAAAAGCGTTTGCCGCCGCTAAAACAGGCGCGGAAGCCCCCTTTGGCACAAAGATTTTCATCGGTTCCATATACACGTCCAAGAGCCCGTTGCCCTTGGACGGTTCGACGTCCGCGCTTGGGAACGGAATCGGATGAAAACCGTGACTATCATACCGAAAGTGCAGACAATCCTCCGAGACATAGGCAAAGTTGAAGCTTTTGCCGTTGAGCCGGACGGTAAACGAATCGCGGTTCACAAAAGGCGGAAGCGCGATCGTCAGCCCGGCGGCGCCGCTCAGCCGAATGTCAAGAATGCTTCTGCCCGCGTCCACCTGCAAAATACACCGCTGCTTGCCCGGCGCAATCCCATGCAGCGTGATCCAATAAGCGCGAAGATGCCGATTTCGATCGGTGTAATACGAAAACCGCTGCGGATACAGTTCCCTCTCCCACATGAAAAGCTCGGAAAGCGCCGCGGTATTCATCCAGACGCGCTGAATCGTGAGATGATTATGACAGGATACGGACAAAAGCCGTACCGTTTCGGAATACTTCTTTCCCTCTGTATACAGCTTTTTGACGTCGGGATAAAATTCATCTGTCTCCGAAGAAATCAGCGTTGTATGAAGCGCGCTGAGGTTGCGCATTTTTTTAATTTCGGCGCGACCGGACAGCGCATAGACGCCTGCAAACAGATGCGGATAGGCCTCGGCCACGGCGAGCGCCGCAGACGCGCCGTTTGAATATCCGCCGATATAAATCCGGTTTTCATCCACACGGAATTTCTGCCTCAGATCACGCAGCGCCGAAAGGATTGCGGCCTCCCCGATATAGCTGCCCATCGTCACGCCGCGTCCCGAAATATCCGCAACAATTAAATTTTCAAGCTCCGAATCCTCAAACTGCTGACCGTAAGAACCGTACTCCTTGGTGCTGCATATAATCAACAGCGGATATTCCCGCTCGGCGAGATACCCCCTCGGCAGCGTCACCCGGTAAAAATTTACGCTGTCGTCAAGCGGATCCCGGAAAAAGACGCGCTTTGTACCCGGCAAATACAGCCTCTGAAGAGCGCCGTCTTTCATTTCTTTCAAAAAATCTTTTAAAATCTGCGAAAAATGCAGCCGCATATACGGAATGCCGCCGGGCGCGTCAATTCGGCTGCACAGCCCCAAAACCGCCTCCCGGTCATACGGCAGACAAAACGGCGAGGACGCAAGCCGCCGGGCAAATTCCACAAGCTCTTCAATATGCTTCTGATATTCGTATACATAGATCCGCCGTGAAATTTTTACCGTGCGGCCGTCCTTTCCCTTTCCGCAAAAGATCAAATCAAGACCGTTCAGACAATCCGGACAATAGGAAAAACGCGTTTTGTCCAACCGGTATACCCGCGCAAATCGGACGCGCTTTGAAAATACGCGCCGACCTGTATCCACATCGCGCATTTCCATACGGATTTTCGTCCCAAAGGCAAACTGCCGCTGATCCAGTCTGGTTAAGAGAAACTCGATTTTCGGCAGTTTGGAAAAATCCCGCTTTTCCATATACAAAGCGAACCCGCGGTCGGTCAGCGTCCGGTTTTCCGGAGCCGCCGCCGACAAAAGCGCGCCGCTTTCCGCCATTTCCGTGCGAATCTGTACTTCATACGTACTTTCTTCTCCGAGCGCATCCAGCCAAAAGATATTCTCTCCCCTTTTCAGGCGTACAACAAGCACCTGCGAGCACGCATTGAAGATATGAATCAGTTCGCCGCCTAAAAAAATCTTTGTACTCCGGTTCGCACTGACCAAAAGGGACAAAAAGCATTCTTTTTCCGACCGGATCGAAAACTGCGCGCGAAGCACCGTACCGTGCCCGGCGTCCATATGAAACATCCCCGCCCGGTCGGCTGTCGCCCTGCCGCTTTCGAGCGGCGCGCCGTAATTGCCATCGGCATTCATAAACAGCCGCGCGGGTTTCGCATATACAAAATAAGTCAGTCGCCGAACCCAGCATCCGGTCGAATCTTCTCTGTAATTTTTCTTATAGTTCATCCCAGGCGCTCCTTTTTTCAAGCAATTCCGCCGGACGCTTCCGAGGCGCAGGACGGCGTTCCTCGGAAAGGCTGTTATCGCGGTATCCAATCGCAACCAGCGACATCAAAATACAGCCGTTTGTCCGAAACCGTTTGGCAAGATACCGCCCCGCATCCTCGATATTTTCGCAGACCCAGCAGGCGGCAAGTCCGGCCTCCTCCGCGCACAACAGCATATTTTCAATCGCCGCGCCGATCGCCATATTGTCCTTTGCCTCCGCGTAACACCGGCTTTCACATTTGTATACCGCAATCACAAGGGAAGCAAGCTCAATAAAACGGCTTCTCCGCATCAAACTCGCCAAATCGAAAATCATCTGCTGTTCATCCAGCACCGCAAAACACCAGGGCTGCGAGTTTTTGCCTGAGGGCGCGGCCGCCGCGGCCTCAAGCATCTTTTCAATCTTGTCCTGCGGCACTGTTCTTTGACGAAAGCTCCGCACGCTCCGGCGCGCCGTGATGGCTTTCATTACATATTCCATAAACATTTTCTCCTTTCCGATTTTAAAACCGCCCTCTGTGCCAAAACCCGCGCAGAGGGCGATAGCGTTTTGCCGCTATATTTACATTGGATCGCTCTTTGACTGCTCAATGCCGACCTCAAGAATCTGCGGCGCATAACAGCAGTCCCCGGTCGCGATCACGCTGCAATCCTCATGGCCAGGCATATTGCGAAGCACCACCCCCTCCGAACGGCGCAGACAGTGCGTCTTCGGGTCGGTCAAAAGCGCCGTCAGATCCAGCCTATAATAACCGTCTATGGATTCGGAAACGGTCAACTGATCGCCGCATGCGATTTTATTCTTCCAGTTGGAACCGAAGCTGCAAAAACGGGCGCGCGGCAAAAACGCGGTCAGCGGATTTTTGCCCTTTTCAAAAATCGGAATATACATCCGCACATATCGTATCGGCATACGCTCGATGTCAAAAACCTTTTTGCGGCTTGTTTTGGTATACAGCCACTGCTCTCCGAGCATGAGCGTCTGCCCTAAAAACGCGACGCTCCCGTAACAGTTATTGCGTGAAGGCGAACGGCTCTCCACCGTGGTATCCTGAAAGAACTTTCCTTCATATAAGTTGATCTCGAACAAAAGCGTATGCGCCTTGCGCGTACTCGCCTCCACATGGACAAGATAGGTTCGGTCGCTCACCCGCTCCAGCGTAACCGTCGCAGGAAACACTTTCCCGCTCCCGTTTTCCCGCGCATACAGCGTGGAAATCACAAAAAACGGCGCAAATTGTTCGCGCATAAACGCAATGTACTTTGAATTGGATTTGATTCTTTCAAACGCTTCCGTGGTCCGCATCTCAAATGTGAACGGTTCTCCGCCCTGCATGGACGCTTCAACGGCAATGCCGTTGAGCGTCGGTTCTACGCGGATCGAACGGCCGTAAAGCACGCCGCCGACGCACTCTGCGCCCTCCATCCCGTCCAAGTCGATCAAAAGATCGCCGAAGCTGTCCGAAAGCTTCATTTTCCGTCCGGAAGACGTTATCATCGAATTGGCGCCCTCAAACATGCGCACGCCGCCCGTCTCCAGAAAATTCAAATCGACCAGCCGCCCGCTTGAGCGGCGGTAAACCGGCGTGTTGAAGTAATAGGCGGTCTGAGAATCCGCCTCCTGAATCAGCACCCTGTATATATTCTGGTTTTTGCCGGACATGTGAAACGCCCGTCCGCCGCGAATCTGCCGAATTGTATCTAAAACTGTTTTATTCATTGTTTATTTCCCCTTTCGTTCCGCTTTCGCGGCTGCAAAGGCAGATCCGGTCAAAGCCGGCCATGCCGAAACTGCCGCCGTATTCGCAATAAACCTCAATCCGATCGACGGCGCGCATTTTGCGCTTGGAAAATTCGACCTCGGCATACTGCCAGCCGTCTTTGCCGCAAAACTCCGCCGTATAATCCTCAAAAGCGTCTTCCTCGCTTTTATAGACGATTCTTGCGCGCAGGCGAAAGATCGGCGCATCTTTTCCGGTATGAAAAGTCGCGGGCGTCAGTCCCGCTGCGCGGGCAAAACCCGAAAGCGTGAAAACGCTGTGCGCCTCGATTTCCTGCCGCAACAAAACCCGCCTGCACACATATGTCCGCGTATCCGGCGTTCCCATAAGCCGCACGGAAGCATGTGAAGCATCGAAAGAAAGTTCCGGATGATCCGCATAAACGCCCCAAAGCGAATGCGTCCAACCCGAAAGTCCCTGCTCAAAACCGCCGTTTTCGAGCAAATTATATACGCCCGGCAAACTGCCGTATTCAAGCTGGGCGCCGTCAACCGCCGCGCAGCCGAATCCGTCCATCAAAATTTCCGCCCGAATCCGGTCGTACATCCGTCCGCTAAACGTCACATAGAGGCGCGCATACCCGCCCGGCAGAGCGACCGCGCGGCTTTTGGCGCATACAAGACCGCCGCATGTAACCCGAAGATAGATGCCCGGCGAAACGCCGTGCACGCCGCTGGTGATTCCCGCAGTCCCCAGAGGCCGCACATAGGCCGAAAAGACATAGTTTCCCGAAGCGGGCAGACACACCTCCTGATACAACCCGCTCTCGGTTGCCGTATCGTCCGACGAGCGGAAAACTGCCGCGCCGCGGCCCAGCAACGCGCCCGCCTCGCGTATACAGACCTCAAAGTCGTCACATTCATACTGCGCGCGCCAAAGCGCCAGATCAGCAAAGCTTTCAAAGCCGTGCCCGCAAAGCAGATTGCAGCTTCCGCGTTTTCGGGCGGCGGGTACGCGGACACGCGCCTCCCTCTCGCCGTACACAACCGAAAGAACAAAGACCTGCTGCGCATCCGGCGAGCCGCCGAACGTCGCAAAGCTCCCGTCTCCGTCGGATTCATCGACCATCCGCAACGCAAGCGTATAAATGCGCGCGGCTTTTCCGTGCCGGGCAAACAACGCCGTCACGTCAAAGCGATGCCGGCATACGCCGCTTTTCGGGTTGCTGTAATCCAGCGGCCAGGGCGCGCTGGTCGGCGTGCATTTGCCCGTTTTCAATCGACCGTAGGCTCGGTATACGCCAATCTTTGCGCTCCCCCCGCAGACTCCCTCAATTTGAGAGAGCGAAAGCTCCGCACGCAGGATTTTCATATTTTGAGGAAGCGCGGGCACCTCAAAGCGCAAATACACGCGCCGGCGCCCCTCAAGATCACAGTCGCCTGCAAGCACCGTATGCTTGTCCGATGCATATATCCGACCGTCCTGCCATTCGTATGTACCGATCAGACGGCAGAGAACCGTATGTTCATGTCTCTCCATGTCCTGCTCCTTCATCTTTTGGGCGAATCAGCTTTCCGGAAGCGTTTTTCGGCAGGCTGTCCGCAAGTTCAATCACCGACGGCCGCTCATATGCGGGAAGCCGGCGGCGGCAAATTTCGGCGACGTCCTCCCGGTCAAGCCCCGGTGCAACGACCCGCACGCCGATATACTGCCGCCCGTTCGCGTCCCGTGCGCCGAAAGCCAGTGCATCCTCGATTTTCCCGTCGGCGCGCAGAGCGCATTCAATTTCCTGCGGATAGATGTTCATACCGGCCAGAATAATCATATTGTCTTTCCGGCACTTGATCGTAATCCGCCCCTCGTCGTCCATCGCAGCCATATCGCCCGTGTGCAGCCAGCCGCCCCGAAGCGCTTTTTCCGTCGCATCGGGCGCACGGTAATATCCCTGCATCACGCTGGGACCTGAAACGAGCAGTTCCCCGTCCGTCCCGCGCGGCACCTCGACGCCCGCCGCATCAACAATACGCGCGCGCAGAGAATGCAACGGGTATCCGACCGTTTCCGGATGTGCGTCAAAGAGTTCGGGCGGCAAATACGCCACGCGCGGCGACGCTTCCGTAAGGCCGTAAACATTCATCACGCGCGTATCGGGGAACGCCTGCCGAATCGCCGCCGCCGTATTTTGTTCCATGCACTCCCCGCTCGATACCAGCAGACGAAGCGAAAGGTTGTCCGGCATACGCCGTGCGAGGCGCGAAAGCAGTGAAAAGAGCGTCGGCGTTCCGCACAGCACCGTGATTTTCTCCCTGACGATCTCCTCCAAAAGCGCGGCAGGATTGAACGCCTCGCTGTAAAAGCGGATATCCGTTCCCCGCAAAAGCGAAATCAGAAATTCTCCGGTCAGCACCGCGCAGTGGTAAAGCGGACGGGAGATCAGAATGCGGTCGGTGCAGCGAAGGTCAAAATACCGGTCAATATCCCGAAGATTGGCCATGAGATTCTCCGCGCTTATCATCGCGCCTTTCGGCGCGCCCGTAGTTCCCGAAGTACACATAATCAGCGCGGGATGCGCGTCCGGCGCGGCAGAAGCGCTCGTCTGCCGTTTCCCATAAGGCACAGCCCGAATCTGCCCGTCTGCGTCTGTCAAAATGCAGTCCGGCTCAGTCAGGTTCAAAATCCGCTCGCAGTGTACTTCGCCATACCGCTCGGAGAGCGGAATCGCCGTCACCCCTGCGGCAAGACAGGCAAGCAGCGACAGTCCCGCGTTGTATTCGGACGTGCACCGCACCGCATACTTTCCGGGCAAAAGCGAAGCGGCGAGACGTTCGGTCTCCGCCGCCGCCTCGGCAAACGTACAACTCCGCTCACCCTCCGAAAAGCGGCTTCCCGGATGCCGGAGCATTCCGGATTTTATAAAATTCCAGAGCATATATTTCCTCCTCAGTCCGGCATAACGTATTTTTCGGCAAGCGCCGTCAAATCGCCGACCGTTTTCAGTTTAAAAAAATTCATATCCGACTGCCTAAACGTAATGCCGAGCGCATCCTCCAGTCCAAGCAAAAGATCGACCATTTTCAAACTGCTGAGTCCGAGATCGCCCACAAGCGTGCGCGTCGGCGCAACATCCTCCGCGCCGCTCACCCGTTTGAGAACGCCGCCGACCGCCTTTTCAATGTTTTCCATATTTCTCCCCCACTTTCCGGCTTACCGCCTGAATGATTTGTGCAAATGTATCCTCCTCGCTCTCCAGCGTAGAAAGCAGAACGCCGCCTACAGACGCGCAAAGCTCGCGGTACTCACTGTGCAGCCTGTACTGAAGCGGTATGTCAATAAAGCGATCCCGTTCCGCCGCACGGCTTCGCACCCGCGAGATCGCCACCGAAACCGGCACGTCCATAAAGAACGAAACGTCGGGTTTCGGAATGAATCCCGACACCTCGTTGATCCAGGTATCCTGCATATAGCCGCGCGCCCGCAGGTTTGCGATGCAGGAATAGAAATACCGGTCGCTGATCACGATTTTACCGCTGCGAAGCTGCGGCAAAATCACCTTGTTCGCATGTTGAACGCGGTCGCTCGCCGCAAGCAGCGAAAGACTCCGGTAGTCATATGCGTCGTGCTGCGGCGAATCCATATAGGTGCGGAATATTTCCGAGTTTCGCACCGCGTCGGTCGGCTGCTTCGTCAGTACCGGGATGATTCCGCCCTCCAGCAAAAACCGATCCAGCCGCCGGATCATCGTCGTCTTGCCGCAGCCGTCCAGACCGCAGAAACTGATGAGCAGTCCATGCTCTCCATGCTCATACATATGCAGTTTTTCCAAAGTCCCCCGCCTCCTTTAAAAGTTGAATCCGGTTGTCGCAAAAGAATCGTGTGCAAAAATCCAAATCGTAAAGATAGCGCTTTCCGTGCGCCGGATCCACGACCTCGTCAAGACAGTCGTACCATTCGCCGAACGTTTCGGTCGCAAATACATTCAGCAAGGGGTTGTCCAAACCAAACAGAAGCTTTGTGCCGATAACCGCATAAGCGCATTCCCGCTCGGCGCCGAGCGTTCGGACCGCGCGTTTGAGCGCTCGGTAATCGGCCTCGGTATACGTCTGCAAAAGGAAATACAGATCGGCAAATTTATACAGCGACAAATCCCGTCCCATTTCCACCCACGCATACGTGGAAGCCTCTTTGTAAAGATGCGCGCATAAGTGAACAAAAAACACAGGCGGCGAAAGCGTTTCAAGGCCGCATGGAAGCGGCGCGCGCTCGGCCAGCCAAGCGCCGACGCGGCTGCCGTCCTCCGGCTTGTAATCGAGTGAAAAATTCAAATCCACCTCTAAAAAGTCAAGAAACGGAAGTCCGATTCGCTTGACAAAAGGAACGGTTTCCCCACGATTCATGCGGGAATAAATGATCTCCGCCCGGTCAGCCGGAAAAAATTCCCCGTTTTTTACGCTTCCCTGACGAAAACCGTCCGCAAGAAGCAGTTCCGCTGCCTCTGAAACATCCTCAGGCCGCAAAAGAAAATCCACGTCGTTGGACGTCCGATACCCAGCAGGATACGCCTGCGTCAGATACGCGCCCTTGAGCGCGGCCATCGGCACATGCATTTTTCCAAACAGACCGCCGAGCATGGAAAGCGCTTTTGAAAAGCTCTCGTTTTTCATGCAGGCCGCCCGGTAGGCCGTCTCAAGCGAAGTACGAAACTCCCGGTTCACAGCGCCGAGCAGCCCGGTCGCGCGCAGCGTTCCGTATGCGGCGCCGCTCATACGATGCATAAACAGCCGGCCGAGCAGACGGTCATACCCTGCGCAGGACGAAAGTCCGTTCGCAATACGATCCCGGTCGGGAGATGCAAAACTGCATATATCCAAAAATAACTGATCTTCCCTGTTCATAAAATCCTCCTTTTTGTGATCGACGATCACATTGTGGCTTCATTATAAGCCCCCGCAAATCGTATTACCATTATGATTTGGGACAAAAATATTAATATTTGGGATATTTTACTTATTTTTACAAAATATTACCATTTACCTTTGGCATATTGAAACAAACTTCATAAAAAGGAGGCTTTCATATGCCAAATCGCACCATAAGACGCCAAGCGCCAAAGGACAAACTGACAATTTACGAGGGGACCTTCCCCGACAAACCGACAAATTGCTATGCGCTTCTGCTGTTTGAAGAGGGGTACGCTGAAATTTTAGTTAACCACACGAAATACCACTGCACCGCGCCGTCCGTATTATGTCTGAACGACAACCAATCGTTCAAATTGAAAACGGCGGATCATCTGGCGGGCGCAGCGGTATTTTTTTATCCGGATTTTTTGAACAGCAACCTCACACTGCAAACCATCGCAAAGCACCGCCCCGAAACCCTTTGTGCAAAATACGATTTTCTGATGCTGCTGCCTTTTCTTGCGGATACGTTCAACGATTCGTTCCACAGCGCCATGCCCGGCACAATTCAGAAAATGCACCGACTGCTTCAGGAATGCAGCACGCTGTTGCTCGGCGGCACGGATTACGGCGTGTTCCGCGCAAGGTCGCGGCTGATCGACTGCTTACATCGCTGCGAGGAAATTTTTTCGACGCCGCAGACTGATTTACCGGCAACGCTCTCGAATGTGCCGATTTCCAAAAACTCACCCGAACTCTACCGGGCGCTTCGCATGATCTGGGACGGCTACGCCGATCCGGATCTCAACGCCGCCTGTATTTTGGAGGCTCTGCACGTGGGCAAAACCCTGCTGAACCGCCAATTTCAAAGCAGTACCGGAATGACCATCTATCAGTACATACTGAATTACCGGCTGAACATCGCCGTCCAGCTTATGCTCGGCACGGATAAAACCATCGACCGCATCAGCGAAGAATGCGGATTTAATTCCTATGTAACCTTTTCCATCATCTTCAAAAAGAAGTTTGGAATCTCGCCGCAGGATTTCCGCAGTTCAAAGAAAACGCGCGGAGACGCTCCCAAAAACGTGCTGAAATCATGCCCCGCCGCCGGAACCCCCGGTTCTTCAGCGTTCAAAAAGCGCACCTCGCACTGAATAAGCAAGTCCTGTCCGAAAATTTCGACAGACAGGATTTTCCCCTGCTGCCTTTTGACACGCATACTGGGGTTTCTACCGCGATTTTTCTAAAATTCAACTTTCAGCGCGTGTTTTCACGAAAAAAATATGTACTGTTTCAGCATACAATCGTGTTGACATCGTGCCGTTCCGAGGATATAATAAAATTACACACCAATCTTCGGAGGGCTTATGAAAACGACGCTGCGTATACTCGCGCTGGCCGCGCTCTGCGCCGGGCTCTGCGCATGCAACAGAACAGGGTATCCCGAAAATACGGCAGACGCTGGAATTTTCGATTCCAGCGCCGCCGTACAGTCGGAAAACACTGCGGGTTCTTCTACAGAATCGCCTGAGCGCACCGCTGATTCTTCTGCAGATTTGCCCGCCAATACCACAGAATCAGCCGCGCTCCCAAATCCCAACGGGGAAATTTCACCCTCTGAATTTCTGACGCCGCGCGAAATCCTGTCTGCGGGACAGCTAAGCTGGTCCTTTGTAAACTGTCATCATACCATTCCCGATACGGACTGCTGCGATCCCTCGACAATCAAAGAAACGGTGTATTCCATTATGCCGGGAGTTTACAGCGACATGGCAAAGGGCGGCGATATGATTTCAATCCTGTACCCGGTGATTGACATTCCAAGCGCGCCTGAGCTTGCCGAACAGCTGAATCAGGAAATCCACGACTTTATGTTTGACCATGTATCGTTTCCCGAATGCTCGCTCGGTTATATGCATGTTACCGGCGCCTATGCAATCACCTGGGCGGACAAAACCCGTTTCAGCATCGTCTGCTTCCGAAATTTCAATTATAACCACATAACAGATTTCTGGTACGGCGTCACCGTAGACGTGACCGCGAAGAAAAAGATGACACTTGCCGACCTGTCTATGACGAACGAAAAATTCGACACGCTTCTGACAGACCCGGGCGCACGCTTTGATATCTATTTGTACAATGCTGAAGATCGAGACTTGCTGAAAACATGGCTCCCGAATAATCTAAACCCGGAAACAAACAGCAATTTCTTTTTAGCCTCTGTACCGTTCAACATTTATGATCACGTCGAATCCCCTACTTCTCTCTATGCCATTCTGCGATGGCCTTATAGTATGGGCGGCGAAAGAGACGCGCTCATAAAAGTTCCGTTCAGTTTTGACGAATCGGTCGAACCGGATACCAACCAGGCAACCGCTGAAACGACTGCCGCAAACACCTCCGGTATTTAAGAGTCATTGTCAGTTTTTGACACCAATTGATTTACATGATTTGGAAATCACGCTATACTGATTTTATCAATTTTCTATTGGGAGGGCTTATGAAAACGACGCTGCGTATACTCGCGCTGGCCGCGCTCTGCGCCGGGCTCTGCGCATGCAACAGAACAGGGTATCCCGAAAATACGGCAGACGCTGGAATTTTCGATTCCAGCGCCGCCGTACAGTCGGAAAACACTGCGGGTTCTTCTACAGAATCGCCTGAGCGCACCGCTGATTCTTCTGCAGATTTGCCCGCCAATACCACAGAATCAGCCGCGCTCCCAAATCCCAACGGGGAAATTTCACCCTCTGAATTTCTGACGCCGCGCGAAATCCTGTCTGCGGGACAGCTAAGCTGGTCCTTTGTAAACTGTCATCATACCATTCCCGATACGGACTGCTGCGATCCCTCGACAATCAAAGAAACGGTGTATTCCATTATGCCGGGAGTTTACAGCGACATGGCAAAGGGCGGCGATATGATTTCAATCCTGTACCCGGTGATTGACATTCCAAGCGCGCCTGAGCTTGCCGAACAGCTGAATCAGGAAATACACGACTTTATGTTTGACCGCGTGTCGTTTCCCGAATGCTCGCTCGGTTATATGCATGTTACGGGCGCCTATGCAGTCACCTGGGCGGACGAAACCCGTTTCAGCATCGTCTGCTTCCAAAATTTCAATTATAACCGCTCAACAAATTCCTGGTACGGCGTCACCGTAGACGTGACCTCGAAGAAAAAGATGACACTTGCCGACCTGTCTATGACGAACGAAAAGTTCGACACGCTTCTGACAGACCCGGATACGAGATTTGATACCTATTTCTACAATGCTGAAAATCGGGAATTGCTGAAAACATGGCTCCCGGATAATCTGAACCCGGAAACAAACAGCAACTTCTTTTTAGCTTCTGCGCCATATAATCCATATGACAGCGAGGGATCGTTTGCGACTCCTGCTTCACTTTATACCGTACTACTGTGGCCTTATTATATGGGCGGTCCAGAAGATGCGCTCATAAAAGTCCCGTTCAGTTTTGACGAATCAGCCGAATCGAATGCCGCGTTTTCAGAATAATCGGTCTACACAATCACTTCGCATACCCTTATATATGCCTCTCTTCGTGCCTCAAAATTCCCATTTGATTTTATTTTCTTTGAAATCACATCTACATCGCTCACGCACCCCGGCGTAAGTCCATCCACGATTTCAGTCATATCATGATGCACCCTATCTAAAAACGGATATTTTTCAAACATTTCTCTGTTTCAGCGCCTGTGCGGCATTGTGAATCAGTTCAGGCAGATACTTTACGACCGGCGCGGTTTTTATCCAGTATTCAGGCGTATGGATCACCCCGTGTTCTGTCAAAATCTTCAAGTCCGCTTCAAGCGGCAGCGCCTCCGGCTCCGTATAAACACCCACGGCATTGGGAATCCCCAATACTTCCGCAGGACATACGTTTGTTTTGCCGTCAGAGGCGCGTACTTCAAAGTGCAGATGCGCACCAAAGGAATACCCGGTACTGCCCATTACGCCGAGTTTTTCACCGGCAGAAACGGTCTGCCCGGCGGTCACGCTGCGCTCGGCAAGGTGGCAGTAATAGTGATACTGCCCCGCGTCGGTCCGAATGCATATGTAATTGCCCCACTGCCAGGTCAGATTGGCCTTATCCGTCACCATGCGGCTCTGCACAACCTTTCCGCCGACAGCGGCCACAACCTCATGCGATCCGACGCCGACAAGATCATAGCCCGTGTGAAATTCCGAACGGCCGTTTAGAGTTCTCCGACCAAACGGCGAGGTCACTTTTACGCGGTTGGTTTGAAACGGAATCATATTATTTTTCCTCCTTTTTTGAATCCTCTTTTAAATCTTTCTGCTTTTCTGCGGGCGTTTCGGGCCGACTGCGCAGTACATCGATCGCTTTCACCATCACAGCCGGAATCGGTATGCCCATCAAACCTGCATTTTCAATAATACTAATGGTTTCATTCAGCACAAACGCAATCACGACCGCATCCCGGATATAATTTGAACCGATTGCAAGATCCAACCGGTAAGCGACCAATACAATCATCAGCGTAACGCCTTTGCGGCAAAGCCCTTTCCAGCCGGCTTTGCTTTCCAGCGCGCCGTTTTCGGATTTTCCGCTCTTGTGGAACACGCCGGCCACGACCAAGCCCGTGAAATAATCCGCAGCCATAAATAAAAGCAACGTAATCAACGCGCTGTCCCAACCTCCAAACCATGAGGCGACCCAGCCGCCGACAGCGCCGACCGCAGCCGCAATCCCATCTTTTAAATTCATTTCTTCACTTCCTTATCATTTTATCCGGATTTCCCGGACACGCTTATATTACCGCAAATACAGCGGGAAAGCCATTATGAAACGGGGCAATATTTATTAGGATTTGGCTCGATTGTATTTTGTAAAAATCAACTTGATTTCCAAACGCTCCTGACTGCCATATCCCAGTTTTACAGCAGCCAAACTCCGCATTCCGGCAGGTTTTCTATCCTATACAACTCCGACATTTTTTATATTTTCGACAAAGTAAAAGCCCGTACTTCAAAAAAGTACGGGCTGAACACTCTAAAAAACATTTTTTTCTTTCAATATTTTATTATTTTTCAATTTGACGATTTTATTTGATAAAATTTACAATCATTCGCGTTTTGGATCAAATTCAAGAACAATACTGTTCTGATTTTTTCGTGAAACGGCGCCGGTTTCAGAAATTCAAACGCTGCTTTTTTATCGAAATACGCATAACAAATCCAGGTAACAGCCCCATCTCCAAAACGCACGGTGCATTGCGATTTTTTCCAAACTAAAACGGAATACAACGCGCATGGATTTACAGTGCCATTTTTGCAAAAAGACCGCAGTCAGCAACCCGCCTTTTCATCCTTTTGTTCATCGGGTCGCGGCCAGAGCGCGGCCAATTCTTCTTTTGGAACGCTGCGCAGCGTTTCCCGGCGCTCAGGAGGCAAAAGACGCGCCGCCATATCAAGATTTTCCAACAAAACAAGCTTTTGCGCTCGACGCAGCCGTTTGATTTGCCATTCAAGACGCGCGGCGTCAGCGTGCGTCCCTGCCTCCCAAAGCGCGACCGGCGCCTCGGGACGGCGCATACGGGTGTATTTTGCGCCCCGGTTTCCCGACATATGTTCCGCAAACCGGCGGCGCGGATCCGACGTGATCCCGGTATACAGCGAACCGTCCGAACAGCGCAGTATATACACATAATACATCGCAGTCTCCCTCTCCGGCGGTTTGCCTGAACGCCGGACACACAATTTTTGTCTGTATCTACTATACTATAGGTAGAAAATATTTTCTATAATTTTTAGAGAAAAATTTCAACATGAGTTCCGCGCCTGTCCAAAGCTCAAAAAATGACCAAAAATGCGCGGGCATACCAACTTGAATTTTGTGCAACAGAATAAAGTTGCAAAATTTTATTTGCGTCTGTTGACAAGCAGGACAAAGTGTGATACATTTATCTTGAACAAGAAAGACTGTGACGAAGACGGTCAGAAAAATCCATTTTCAGAGAGCCGACGGCAGCTGAAAGTCGGCAATGCGATTTTTCAAGAGACCCATCGCTTCCGAGTCGGAGGTTTGAAAGCCAAAAGGTCAGTAGACGCCTCCCGTGTTTGCCGCGTTAGTGCATAGAGACTGTTTGGTCTTGAAGAGTGGCAGCCCCGGCTGCAATTTGAGTGGTACCGCGAGTGTTATACACCCGTCTCAAAGTTTTGAGGCGGGTGTTTTTTGTACCCGCCGCCGGACGCAGCGTCCGTAAATTTTGATCGAAAGGAAAGTTCAATCAAATTTGAACGCGGTAAGAAACATGGCTGATTCTGCAAACAAACTGTACGAGGTTGCCCTGAGAATCCGGGAGATGCGCGAAATCGTCGGCCTTACTCCCGAGGAAACGGCTCAAAAAACCGAGGTTCCGCTATCCACCTATCTCGAATACGAGGGCGGCGGCGTTGATTTGCCGTTTACCTTTATCCACAAATGCGCGCTTGCATTCGGCGTGGAAATGACCGATCTGCTCGAAGGACAGAGCGCGCACCTCTCCTCCTACGCCCTCACCCGCAAAGGCGGCGGGCACTCCACCGCAAAGGAACCCGGCATCGATATTCAAAACCTTGCGCCCCTGTTCCGCAACAAATTAGCGGAACCCTATTGGGTGCGGTACGAATATTCAGCCGATCAGCAGAACCGACCTATTCACCTGACCAAGCACAGCGGTCAGGAATTCGACCTGATTTTAAACGGCAGTCTAAAAGTGCAGATCGGCAACAACACCGAGGTTCTGCACGAGGGCGACAGCATTTATTACGACAGCGGCACGCCGCACGGCATGATCGCGGTAGAGGGCGCAGACTGCCTTTTCCTCGCCGTTGTGGTCAACGGCGCGCCGACCGAGGAAAAATACATTCGGGAAAGCGTGGCGCTTGCCAATACATCTGAAAAACTGATCTGCGAAAGCTTTGTCAAAACCGAATTGGATGAAAACGGCGTACTGACCAAAATCAACTTTGAAAACGAAGAGAAATTCAACTTTGCCTACGATGTTGTGGATGCGCTTGCCGACCGCGACCCGGACAGACTGGCCATGATCCACATCGACCGCAACAAAAACGAGCGGCGCTTTACCTTTAAGGACATGAAGCGCGCGTCCGCGCAGTGCGCCAACTACTTCAAATCACTCGGCGTCAAACGGGGCGACCGCGTCATGCTCGTACTCAAGCGGCATTACCAATTCTGGTTTGCGATACTCGGCCTGCATAAGCTGGGCGCTATAGCCATTCCCGCGACCAATCAACTCCAAGAGCATGATTTTGAATACCGCTTCAACGCTGCGGGCGTCAGCGCCATTCTTTGCACTGCGGACGGCGACACCGCGCATCAGGTAGACATGACCGCGCCCAGCTGCCCGACGCTGAAAACAAAAATTTTAGTCGGCGGCAGCCGCGAGGGCTGGCAGAATTTTGACGACAGCTACAAGCTGTTCAGCTCGCATTTTGAGCGCGCCGAAGACGCGCCGGCGGGCAGCGACCCGATGCTGATGTTCTTTACCTCGGGCACGACCGGCTATCCCAAAATCGCGGTGCACAGCTACAAATACGCGCTCGGCCATTTCATCACCGGACGCTACTGGCACGGCGTACAGCCGGGCGGACTGCACCTCACCATCTCCGATACCGGCTGGGGCAAAGCGCTCTGGGGCAAGCTCTACGGGCAGTGGATGTGCGAGGGCGCGGTCTTTACCTACGATTTTGACCGGTTCGACGCCGCCGACATCCTGCCGATGTTTGCGAAATACCAGATCACCACGTTCTGCGCCCCGCCGACCATGCTCCGGATGCTGATTAAAGAGGACATTTCAAAATACGATCTTTCCTCCATCCAGCATATGACCACTGCGGGCGAAGCGCTCAACCCCGAGGTTTACAAGCAGTTTGAGAAAGCGACCGGACTGCAGATCATGGAGGGCTTCGGCCAGACCGAAACCACGCTGTCTATCGGCAATCTGCTCGGCGCGCCGCACAAGCTCGGCTCGATGGGCAAACCCATGCCGCTTTACGACGTAGATCTGCTGAAGCCGGACGGCACGCCCGCCGGGCTTGGCGAGAACGGCGAGATCGTCATTAAAACCTCGGATAAAATCCCCTGCGGACTTTTCCTCGGCTACTACAACGACCCGGAACGCACAGCCGAGGTCTGGCACGACGGCTACTATCATACAAGAGACGTTGCGTGGCGGGACGAGGACGGCTTTTACTGGTATGTCGGCCGCGCGGACGACGTCATCAAGTCCTCAGGCTACCGCATCGGCCCCTTTGAAATCGAAAGCGTCATCATGGAACTTCCCTACGTACTGGAATGCGGCGTATCCGCCGCGCCCGACGAGGTTCGCGGTCAGGTCGTGAAGGCCAGTATCGTTCTGACAAAGGGAACGGTTCCCTCAGAAGAACTCAAAAAAGAGATTCAAAATTATGTCAAAGCCAGGACGGCGCCCTACAAATATCCGCGTATCGTCGTTTTCCGGGACGAACTGCCCAAAACCATCAGCGGAAAGATTCAGAGAAACAGGCTTTGATCTTTTGAATAAGCAAAAAATCCTGTCGAAACTGAAAAAAAGCTTGACAAATCAGAGAGTGTGTGCTATACTTCTACCAATATAAAAGGCTGTGACGAAGAGGGAATGCGGCAAACGCGCATACAGAGAAACGGCGGTAGGTGCAAGCCGTGATGCGCGCCCGAAATTCTGTAACTTCCGAGCCGGGAGGAAGAAAGGCTGCGCCGAGTAGACCCTCCCCGTGATTGCTGCGTGAAAGCATAGGAACTGTTTGGTTCCGATGAGTGGCGGCCCCAGCCGCAATTTGAGTGGTACCGCGGGTGTATTTGAATCGCTCGTCTCAAGGGATTTGTCTTGGGGCGAGCGTTTTTTGTTACTTTCCCCTGAAAATCCGCATTTTTTATGAAAGGACGGACAGGATATTGAATCAGATTACTGGACTTGACTACAAAATACGGGAGATGGCGTCCCGTATTCGGGAACTGCGCGAAATCGAGGGATTTTCCCCGGAACAGATGGCGCAGAAAACCGATGTAACCACCGAGGAATATCTTTTGTGCGAAAGCGGCGGAAGCGACCTGAACTTTGCCTTTATTTACCGATGCGCACTGGCGCTCGGCGTAGACGTCACCGACATCATCGAAGGCAGCAGCCCAAAGCTCCGCTCCTATACCGTGACCCGCAGCGGCGCCGGACAGCGCATCGAGCAGGCGCACGGCATGGTCTACTACAACCTGGCGGCGGCGTTTCAGAACCGCATTGCCGAACCGCTTTACGTGGTCAGCGCATACAACGAGGAGGCGCAGCGCCGGGACATCGAACTCACCACGCACGAGGGGCAGGAATGCGACATCGTGGTTCGCGGCCAGCTTAAGGTGCAGGTCGGCGGACACACCGAAACGCTGCACGCGGGCGACAGCATCTACTACGACAGCGGCACGCCGCACGGCATGATCGCGGTCGGCGGCGAGGACTGCATATTTTACGCGATTGTTTTGAATCCCACAGGCGAGCCGATTCCCGAGCTTGCCGGCGCAAAGCAAAGTGCCGTCCGCCGGACCACAGCGCCGAGTGCCGACGAAGCGGACCGCGTCTACAAGCGCTTTACCGACATTCAGTTGAACGCCGACGGCACGCCGGTCTCCATTCGGTTCAAGAATACTGAGCATTTCAACTTTGCCTTTGACATTGTGGACGCCATTGCGGACAAAGACCCCGAAAAGCTCGCCATGCTCCACATCGACAAAAACAGGCATGAGCGCCGCTTTACCTTTAAGGATATGAAGCGCGCCTCTGCCAAGTGCGCAAACTACTTCAAGTCGATCGGCATCAAGCGCGGCGACCGCGTCATGCTCGTGCTCAAGCGGCACTATCAATTCTGGTTTGCGATACTCGGCTTACATAAGCTCGGCGCTATTGTCATTCCGGCGACCAACCAGCTTCAGGCGCACGATTTTGAATATCGGTTCCGGGCGGCGGGCGTCAGCGCAATCCTCTGCACCGCCGACGGAGACACCGCGCACCAGGCTGAGCTTGGATGCGAGGGATACGACGGACTGCAAAACCGCATTCTGGTCGGCGGCAAACGCGAGGGCTGGCGCAGCTTTGATGAAGAATACGACATGTTCAGTTCCAAATTTGAGCGGAGCGAGGATACCGCCTGCGGAGACGACCTGATGCTGATGTTCTTCACATCAGGCACCTCCGGTTATCCGAAAATCGCGGCGCACAACTTCAAATATCCGCTCGGACATTTCCACACGGCAAAATACTGGCACTGCGTGGATCCGGACGGCCTGCACTTTACCATTTCCGACACCGGATGGGCCAAAGCCATGTGGGGCAAGCTCTACGGCCAGTGGCTCTGCGAGGCGGCAACCTTTGTCTACGACTTTGACCGCTTTGACGCCGCCGACATCCTGCCGATGTTTGCCAAATATCACATCACCACGTTCTGCGCGCCCCCGACCATGCTCCGTATGCTGATTAAAGAGGACATTTCCAAGTACGATTTCTCCTCGGTCAAGCATATGACCACTGCGGGCGAAGCGCTCAATCCGGAAGTCTACCGGCAGTTTGAAAAAGCGACCGGACTGCAGATTATGGAGGGCTTCGGACAGTCCGAAAGCACGCAGATCATCGGAAACCTGATCGGCGCGCCGCATAAAATCGGTTCGATGGGCAAACCCGCGCCGATTTACAACGTACAGCTGATCGACGCCGACGGCAAGCCGGTCGGCGTCGGCGAAACCGGCGAAATCGTGATCGACATTTCAGGCGGCATTCCCTGCGGACTTTCAACAGGCTACTACGGCGACGCGGAAAAGACCGCTAAGACCTGGCGGGACGGCTTTTACCATACCGGCGACATCGCCTGGATGGACGAAGACGGCTTTTACTGGTATGTCGGCCGCGTAGACGACGTCATCAAATCCTCAGGCTACCGCATCGGACCTTTTGAAATCGAGAGCGTCATCATGGAGCTTCCCTATGTGCTGGAATGCGGCGTATCCGCCGCGCCCGATGAAATCCGCGGTCAGGTCGTCAAGGCAAGCGTTGTTCTGACCAAGGACGCCGTTCCCTCCGACGAACTCAAAAAGGAAATCCAAAACTACGTTAAAGAAAAAACCGCGCCCTATAAATATCCGCGTATCGTCGTCTTCTGCGACGAACTGCCGAAAACCGCAAGCGGAAAAATTCAGAGAAACAAACTGTAAGCGCGGCGCCTGGAGCAAAGGTTATGAATTACAAACGCGTCGTGCTGCTGGCCGGACACTACGGCAGCGGCAAAACCAATATTGCGGTCAATATCGCCTTCGAGATGCGGGCGCGCTTTGACCGGGTCGCCATCGCCGACCTCGACATCGTCAACCCCTACTTCCGCACCAAAGACAGCGCAGTGGAATTTGAAAAGGCCGGCATTTCGCTGATTAGTTCGGCATTTGCCGGTTCCAACGTCGATTTGCCCGCCCTGCCGCAGGAAGTCTACTCTGTCACGGACGACCGCACGCTGCACGCGGTCATGGACATCGGCGGTGACGACCGCGGCGCGCTCGCGCTTGGGCGCTATACGCCCTTTCTGCGCGCGGAGAACAATTACGAAATGCTGTTTGTCATCAACCAATACCGCCCGCTGACCCGCGATGCGGAAAGCGCCCTGCAAATTCTGCGCGAAGTGGAACGCGCCGGGGGACTGCCGTTCACCGCAATCGTCAACAATTCAAACCTCGGCGAGGAGACTTCGCCCGAGGATGTGCTCGCCTCGCTTCGCTATTCGGACGAGGTTGCGCAAAAAACCGGACTTCCGATTAAAATGACAACCGTCAGAGAATCGCTTGTTTCCGCGCTTTCGGGCAGGATTGAAAACCTGTACCCGCTGAAGCTTCAGAAAAAAATCAAATAGAATTTATATTAGATAGGAGAGAAAAGACATGGCAAAGCTGACCTTTAGGACAGATCTCTGCAAGGGCTGCGGACTCTGCGTATCCGCATGTCCGAAAAAACTGCTGATCCTGTCGCACGACAAAATCAATCTGAAGGGACATCATCCCGTAGAGATGACCGACGAGAGCCTGTGCATCGGCTGCGCGTTCTGCGCGACGATGTGTCCCGACTGCATCATAACCGTAGAAAGGTGAGTGAAAACAAATGGCTGAAAAAGTTTTAATGAAAGGCAACGAAGCTATAGCCGAGGCCGCAATCGGCGCCGGCTGCCGCTTCTACTTCGGATACCCGATCACCCCGCAAACCGAAATCGCGGCCTACATGGCCAAGCGTATGCCGAAAATCGGCGGGACGTTTTTACAGGCGGAGAGTGAAATCGCCGCAATCAACATGGTCTACGGCGTTTCCAGCACGGGCAAGCGCGTTATGACCTCCTCCTCCAGCCCCGGAATCTCGCTCAAAGGCGAGGGACTTTCCTACATAGCCGGCGCGGATCTGCCCGCGCTGGTCGTCAACGTGCAGAGAGGCGGTCCGGGACTCGGCGGCATTCAGCCCTCGCAGTCCGACTACTTCCAGGCAACCAAGGGCGGCGGCCACGGCGACTTTCGCATGATCGTGCTCGCGCCAAGCAGCGTGCAGGAAATGGCCGATTTGACGGTAAAGGGCTTTGACCTTGCCGACAAGTACCGCATGACCTCGATGCTGCTGGCCGACGGTACCATGGGACAGATGATGGAGCCGGTTTCGCTGGACATTTCCGGCGATGCGCCCGTGGAAAAGCCCTGGGCAGTTACCGGAACGAAAATGCAGAGAGCGCATAACATCGTCAATTCGCTCTACCTTTCCCCCGAAAAGCTGGAGCAGGTCAATTTCGAGCGCTACGAGCGCTACAAAACCGTCGAAGAAAACGAAACGATGTACGAGTCCTACCTGATGGAGGACGCGGAAATCTGCATTGTGGCGTTCGGCATCGCGGCGCGCGTTTCCAAAAATGCAATCACCGAGGCGAGAAAGCAGGGTATCCGCGCCGGCATGATCCGCCCGATCACGCTCTGGCCATTCCCCAAAAAGCCGATTGACGAAGCCGCCGACCGCGTAAAAGCGTTCCTTTCGGTTGAGCTTTCGATGGGTCAGATGATCGAAGACGTCGAACTGGCCTGCCGCTGTAAAAAGCCCGTCTACCTGTGCAACCGCACGGGCGGCATGATTCCGACGCCTGAAATGGTGCTGGAGAAGATCAAAAAGATTCATGAAAACGGAGGTGCGAACTGATGGTCGTATTTGAAAGACCCCATGCACTGGCGGATGTTCCGCTGCATTACTGTCCGGGCTGCACACACGGCATCGTGCACCGCCTGGTCGCCGAAGTGATCGACGAACTCGGCATTGAAGGCCGCGCAATCGGCGTGGCGCCGGTCGGCTGCGCCGTTATGGCTTACGATTATTTCAACTGCGATATGGTAGAGGCCGCGCACGGACGCGCGCCCGCCGTTGCAACCGGCATCAAGCGCGCAGACCCGGAAAACCACGTTGTATTCACCTACCAGGGCGACGGAGACCTCGCCTCGATCGGTATGGCCGAAACCGTGCATTCCGCCGCGCGCAATGAAAACATCACGATTATCTTTATCAACAATGCAATCTACGGCATGACCGGCGGCCAGATGGCGCCGACCTCCCTGCCGGGGCAGGTCACCCAGACGTCCCCTTACGGACGCGACGTTTCGCTCTGCGGCTATCCGGTCAAGGTCTGCGAAATGCTCGCGCAGCTTGAAGGACCCGAGTATCTGGAGCGCGTCGCGGTCAACAATGTCAAAAACGTGAAAAATGCGAAAAAGGCCATTAAAAAAGCGTTTGAAAATCAGCTTGCCGGACGCGGCTTTTCGCTGGTCGAGGTCATTTCCAGTTGTCCGACCAACTGGGGCATGACGCCCGAGGCCGCTCTGAAATGGATCGACGATAAAATGATTCCCTACTACCCGCTCGGCGTTTATAAAGACCGCTCTGCGGGCAATACGAAAAACTGAGGAGGCATCGCTATGACGACAAACATTCTGATTGCGGGCTTCGGCGGCCAGGGCATCCTCTTTGCCGGAAAATTTCTCGCTTATAAAGGACTGATGGACGAAAAACAGGTCAGCTGGCTTCCCTCCTACGGCCCCGAAATGCGCGGCGGCACCGCAAGCTGCAGCGTGATTCTCAGCGATGAGCCGGTCGGTTCGCCTATTGTGTCCTACCCGGACATTCTGATCGCCATGAACCTGCCCTCGCTGGACAAATACGAGTCTACCGTGCGCCCCGGCGGCATTATTTTCGTGGATTCCACGCTGATTGGCCGCAAGGTTGCGCGCACCGACGTGACCGCGCACTATATTCCCGCAACAGCGCTCGCTTCGGACAACAATATGCCCACGCTCGCGAACATGATTATCATGGGCAAACTGCTTGCCGAAATGAAGCAGTTTGAGGGGGACAGCGTCGATCGCGCGCTGGCCAAGGTCATTTCTGCAAGACACAAGGATATGCTTGCAGTCAACAAAACGGCAATGGAAATTGGTTCCAAAGCCTGAATTTTAATTCGAGTTAAGGAGATTTGACGATGAAAAAGGTATGTATTTCAGACAGAACTCTTACGGAAACAAACCGAGCGGTTCAAAATCCGCTCAGTTTCAAGGAAAAAATTGAAATCGCGCGATTGCTGAGCAATCTGCATGTCGATGTCATTGAGCTTCCGCCGCTAAAGAATGTCCGTACCGATACCCTATTCATCCGTACGATTTCCTCGTTTGTCAAAGAAAGCGTGCTTTCGCTTGCAGCCGGCATGACCGAACAGTCGGTACGCGAAGCGGCGGACGCTTTGCGCGGCACGGCGCACGGACGTCTCCGCATAGAGCTTCCGCTCTCGCCCGTGCAGATGGAATATAAGTGTCAGCTGAAAGCGCCCGGAGCCGCCGAACTGGCCGAAAACCTTGTTCGCACGGCGGCGGCGTGCTGCGAAGATGTGGAATTCTGCGCCGTAGACTGCACAAGAGCCGAAAAGGAATTTCTTTCGGGCGTTCTCGCCGCCGCCGTGCGCGCGGGCGCTAAAACCATCACGCTCTGCGACAACGACGCGACGATGCTTCCCGATGAATTCGGCGCATTCGTCCGCGAGATCACCGCTTCCGTACCGGAGCTTGAAACCGTAACGGTCGGCGTACTCTGCGAAAACAAATACGGTCTTGCGCTGGCCTCGGCCATCGCTTCGCTGCCGGCCGGCGTTACCATGGTAAAAACCGCAATCGCCGATCCTGCGATTTTAGCATTTGACGACCTCAGCAACCTGCTCCGCAGCTGCGCGCAGAAGCTGGATCTCTGCACCACCATAAACATGACCGAATCGGAACGTCTGTCCGCGCAGATCGCGCGCATCGCCAATGAGCGCGAGGCCGAACAGAAAAAATCCGCGATTCCGGCGCTCGCGGCCACTGCGGGGAGCAGCGAAATCAGTCTGACCAAAAACGACGGCCTCCCCGCGATTGCTTCTGCCGTCAAAAAACTTGGCTACGACCTCTCCGAGGAGGACATAGCCAAGGTATACGAGGCATTCTGCCGCGTTGCCGTCAAGAAAAACGTGACGCTGAAAGAACTTGACGCCATCATCGCAAGCGCTGCATTCCAGGTGCCTCCGCTCTACCGCCTTGTCAGCTATGTCATCAACAACGGCAATCTGATCGGCGCTACCGCGTATATCAAGCTTGAAAAGGACGGCAAAGAATACGAGGGCGTCTCTGCCGGAGACGGTCCGATAGACGCCGCGCTGCTCGCCATCGAGCAGATCGTCGGCCATCACTATGAACTGGACGATTTCCAGATTCAGACCGTGACCGAGGGACGCGAGGCAATGGGCAGCGCGTTAGTACGCCTCCGTTCAGGCGGCAAGCTCTATTCGGGCAACGGAATCTCGACCGACATCATCGGTTCCAGCATCCGCGCCTATATGAACGCGCTCAATAAAATCAAATACGAGGAGTCACAGGTATGAAGCTGTCATTTTCCACCAAAGGCTGGCACGGTTATTCCTGGAGCGACTTCTGTACGGCCGCAAAATCCATGCATTTTTCGGGAATTGAACTGCACAACATCGGCGGCGCGTTTTTCAGCGACCGGAGCAGTCCGTTCCACGCGCACGCCGCCGCGGCGACCGTGCGCAGTCTGTATGAGATGCAGCTTTCGATTCCCTGCATCGACACCATCGAAAACCCGGCGGATCCGGCGCGCACGGCCGAATTTCTGAAAGAAATCTCCGACTGCATCGAAATCGCCGCACATCTTCGCATTCCCTATGTGCGTGTGCGCGCGCTTCCTATCGCGGATCTCGCGGATCCAAATGCGCACATCGCCGCGCTGATCCGTCAGGTACTGCCTGCGGCCGAGGCGGCAAAGATTGCCATACTGGTCGAAACCGCCGGTATTTTCAAGAACACCAGGACGCTCTGCGCACTGCTTGACGACTTTGCCTGCGACAGTCTGGCTGCGCTCTGGGACATGCACGCCACCTGTTTTGAAGCCGGTGAAACGCCTGAGGAAACTAGACGCAACCTCGGCGCTTACGTTCGCCATGTGCACATCCGCGACGCGCAAAAAGAAAACGGCGGCACGGTTCCCTGCCTGATCGGCGAGGGCGATTTGCCGATCGGCGAATTGATGCTCGCGCTGCGCTCGGTCAACTACGACGGCTTTATCTCGCTCGTCTGGGATCCCGCATGGATGCCGGAACTGGACGATATGGAAATCATTTTCTCGCACTTTGCAAACTTTATGGACAAGTTTGCGGACACCGCGCGCGCCGAGCGCACCCTATACGCAAACAAGCTGCATACCGGAAAATACGTTTGGAAAAAAGATCTGCTGATCGACCTGACTTTCCCAAAGGTACTCGACCGTATGGTGGAGGAATTTCCAGATCAGTACGCATTCAAATATACAACCCTTGATTATACGCGCACCTATGCGCAGTTCCGCCGCGATGTAGACGACTGCGCGCGCGCGCTGATCGATATGGGCGTGCGCGCGGGCAGCAAGGTCGCCGTCTGGCTGACCAACCTGCCGCAGTGGTATATCGCATTCTGGGCTGCAACCAAAATCGGCGCGATTCTGGTCACGGTCAACACCGCCTACAAAGTGCACGAAGCCGAATACCTGCTCCGCCAGTCGGATACGCACACACTGATTATGATTGAAAACTGGCGCGACTCCAACTATGCGGAAATCATAGCCGAACTCTGCCCGGAACTGATGGATCTGCGCCCGGGAGAACCTTTACATTCCAAGCGGCTTCCGTTTTTGCGCAATGTTGTCACCGTAGGCTTTGAAATGCCGGGCTGTATGACCTGGGAGGCTGCCATGGCGCGCGCGGAAAACACCCCGGTCGAGGAAGTCTACCGCATGGCGGCCAAAGTCATGCCGGAGGACGTCTGCAACATGCAGTATACCTCGGGTACAACCGGCTTTCCGAAAGGCGTCATGCTCACGCACTATAACGTAGTCAACAACGGGAAATGCATCGGCGACCGGATGGATCTCTCCACCGCAGACCGCATGATGGTGCAGGTGCCGATGTTCCACTGCTTCGGCATGGTGCTCTCCATGACCGCAACCATGACGCACGGCGGTACGCTGCTGCCTTTGCCCTATTTCTCGCCGCAGTCCGCGCTCGACTGCATTCACCGGGAGCACATTACCTGCTTCAACGGCGTGCCGACTATGTTCATCGCCATGTTCAACCACCCGGACTATAAAAAAACCGACTTTTCCTATATGCGTACCGGCATCATGGCAGGCGCAAACTGCCCGGCCGACCTGATGCGCCGCGCCGCGCAGCCGGACGAAATGAATATGCGCGGCATTGTCAGCGTATACGGACAGACCGAGGCTTCACCCGGCTGTACGATGACCGAACTCGACGACCCGCTGGATATGCGCTGCGAAACGGTCGGCTACGCTTTCCCGCACATCGAATGCAAAGTGGTAGACCCGGAAACCGGCCTTGACGTGCCGGACGGCGTCAACGGTGAATTTGTAGCGCGCGGCTACAACATCATGAAAGGCTACTACAAAATGCCGGGCGCTACCGCATCCGCTATCGACAAGGACGGCTGGCTGCACTCCGGCGATCTTGCCTGCCGCGCCCCCGACGGCACCTATCGGATCACGGGACGGCTCAAAGACATGATCATCCGCGGCGGCGAAAATATCTATCCGAAAGAAATTGAAGAATTCCTTTATACACATCCGAAAGTGCGCGATGTACAGGTCATCGGCGTGCCCGACAAGCGGTACGGCGAGGAAATCATGGCCTGCATTATCTTAAAAGAGGGCGAAACCTCCACACCGGAAGAAATCAGGGAATTTGTCGCAACGCACATGGCACGGCATAAAGTACCGCGCTATATCGATTTCGTCCGTGAATTTCCGATGAATGCGGCCGGAAAAATCCTCAAATACAAAATGCGCGAGGAGGCGGCTGAGCGTCTCGGACTGAACAACTGAGTACCAAAACTATGAAATCCTATACAATTATCGACGCGCACTGTCATATCTACCCGGAAAAAATTGCGGCCAAAGCGGTGCACGGAACAGACCGTTTTTATGAACTTGACCAAGGCTCCGCATTCGGCGGAACCACGGCCGAACTGCTGAACATCAGGGAAAAAACGCATATTTCCCGCTTTATCGTGCAATCCGTGGCGACAACGCCGCACCAGGTAGCAAGCATCAACGCGTTCATCGCGGACGAAGTGCAGAAAAGCAGCGGCGTTTTCATCGGACTTGGCACCCTGCATCCGGACAGCACGGATATTGCAGGCGATGTGGAGCATCTGATCGAGCTTGGACTCCGCGGCGTCAAGCTCCACCCGGATATCCAGCGCTTTGCGGTGGACGATCCGAAATGTATGCAGATTTATGAACTCTGCCGCGGTCGGCTTCCGATTCTGATGCACACCGGCGACAAACGCTATGACTTTTCCAACCCGGATCGCGTGGCGCGCGTTCTGCGCGCCTTTCCGGACTTGACGGTCATCGGCGCGCACCTCGGCGGCTGGTCGGTCTGGGAAGAAGCTTCCCGCAAGCTGACCGAATTTGACAATCTGTATGTGGACACGTCCTCCACCATCGGCTTTATCGGCGCCGAGCGCGCCGAACGCTATATCCGGCGTTTCGATATGAATAAAATTCTGTTCGGCACCGACTATCCGATGTGGTCGCCGAAAGATGAGCTTTCCGCCCTGCTTGCCATGAATTTTTCAGAGGAAGAATACGAAAAGCTCTTTCATAAAAACGCCGAAAAGCTGTACGGCATCTGAACGATTTATTTTTCAAAAAGCAAAATACCGGAACAGATTTTGATCTGTTCCGGTATTTTTTGAGAACCAAAAAAGCTCCGGATCTACCACCGGAGCTTTTTCATACAATGTTTTTACTTCGTAATGGTTGCCGTGCTGGTCGCACCGTCCCACGCAACCGCTGCGCCGAGCGCTTCCGCTACGA
>CATYXQ010000010.1 GCA_958414825.1 uncultured Eubacteriales bacterium
CCATAGCTAAAGCTTTTTCTCCACTGGCAGAGCCAGTGGATTTACTATCATTAAAAAGGGCGGCAGATTTCCGATTTTGGAATCTGCCGCCCTTTTTATGCGGGAAATTTGCTGCCATATGCGCTTACATTTCAGAGTACGATCACTTGCTGCCCTGCTTCAATAGTTCCTGCTTGACGTCCCAAAGCTTCTGGGACAGATCGACATAATAATTGTGAGGATTTTCAAAGCGCTTAACTTCATCCCAAAGCGTTTCCACTTCGCGCTCACAATACGCCCGAATTTCCTTAGTGGACGGTGAAGTATATACGCATTTTCCACCGAGGAAAATCGGCACCTGAAGCTCACGGAAAGTATAGTTGTCCACTATCTTCCGTTTCCATGTGAAATTCGGGTCAAACAGTTCAATCGGACGATTTTCATCCAGAACCTCGTCAAAAAGCGCGATATAATCCGCAATGGCTTTTCCGTTCTCCCGATCAAACAGGCGGTATACCTTTTTGTAATGGGGATTGGTAATTTTAACCGCATTCTCACTGATTTTGATTTTAGGCAGAATCTGACCGTTTGCAAGCTCTTTTGCACAAAGCTTGTATACGCCGCCGAACACAGGCGTGCTTTTTGAGGTAATCATACGCTCGCCCACGCCGAACATATCCACAGCCGCTCCCTGGCGAATGAGCGCAAGAATAATATCCTCGTCCAGCGAATTGGACGCGACAATCTTGCAGTTCGGAAGCCCGGCGTCATCCAGCATTCGACGCGCCTTTTTGGAAAGATACGCAATATCTCCTGAATCCAACCGAATCGCAAAATTCGTAATTCCGAGCGGAAGCAGCACTTCTTTAATTGCCCGAATCGCATTGGGCACACCGCTTTTGAGCGTATTATATGTATCCACCAAAAGCGTTGCATTGGTAGGATATAGTTCGCAATACGTTTTAAAAGCCTCATACTCACTGTCGAACATCTGCACCCAGGAGTGCGCCATGGTTCCGGTCGCCGGTACGCCGAAATCACGGTCGGTTATCGTACAGGCCGTAGCGGCGCAGCCGCCAATGTACGCGGCGCGCGCACCAAGGTAAGCGCCGTCCGCCCCCTGTGCACGGCGGGAACCGAATTCAGCAATGGCGCGGCCTTTGGCGGCGCGCACAATTCGATTAGCCTTAGTGGCAATCAAAGACTGATGATTCAAGGTCAGAAGCAAATACGTTTCTATAAACTGCGCTTCGGCGGCTGGCGCGCGCACCGTCACAATCGGCTCACCCGGAAAAATCGGGGTTCCCTCCGGGATAGCCCAGATGTCTCCCGTAAAGCGGAATGTTTTCAGCCGCTCCAGGAATTCTTCGTCGAATACATTTTTAGAGCGAAGATATTCAATATCTTCTTCTGTAAAATGAATGTTGTTGATGTAATCGATAAACTGCTCAAGACCCGCCGCAATCGCAAATCCGCCGCCGTCCGGCACATCGCGGAAAAACATATCAAAATATGTGATGTCATCCGCCATCCCCGACTTGAAGTAGCCATTGGCCATCGTCAGTTCATAATAATCGCACAGCATTGTAAAGTTCTGTCGCTTCGTAGTGTCCATTTTTTTATCCTTTTCTTTTAAAGTATTTTCAAAATCCGAAAACTGTCCGGACCAATTTCGGCAAATTCCTTTCCGCACATCCCGGTGTACAGATCACGATAGGCAGCGCTCGTTTGATATTGAATCGTAAAGGAAGCACGATTGATTAAAATCAAAATCGTTTCGCTCGAATTTTCCCGTACAAAAGCAAACAACCCGCCGTTATGCGCAGTGACACGAAAATCTCCTCCGGCAAACACGCCGTGATCGCGGCGGAGCTTTCCGAGAAAGCGATAGTGCGCCGTCAGTTCGGCCTCCTCCCTGCCCCACGGAAACGGCATACGGCAAAACGGATCCCGATACCCCTCCACGCCGGCCTCGTCCCCGTAAAATACCGACGGAAAGCCATATAGCGTATATTGCAGGGTACTGGCTATTTTTAAGAGTTCAATTCCGCGCCGGCGCGCGTCCGGATCCAGCCGCAGCTTTGAAAGCTCCGCGTTGGAATGCCCCTCCGCACACGAACCGGCAAGCGCCGTCAGAATGCGCTCCGTATCATGCGTACCGAGAATATTCATCAGGCAGTCGCACACACAGCGCGGATACGATGCGTAAAGCTCAGTCACCGTATTGTAAAGAAACGTGCAGTCCCCATTGCGGACAAAATCAATGATCGCATTTTTAGTCGGATAGTTCATTACACTGTCAAGCTGCCGACCGCGCAGATACCGTCTGCGCGAACTGTATGCAACCTTTTCTGCGGCGTTTTCCCATACTTCACCGACAATCAGCGCCTCCGGATTCGCATGTTTTACAACCGCGCGCAGGCGGTCGAGAAAATCGTCTGTCAATTCGTCCGCGACATCCAGACGCCAGCCGCCGCATCCCTGCTTTATATAGCTTTCGCAAACGCCGCCCTTCCCCACAAAAAAATCGCGGCACATACGACTGCGGATATTCAATTTCGGCAGGATTTCAATGCCCCACCATGATTCATACTGATCCGGGAACCGAATAAAATGATACCAATCACTGTACTCAGACTGCTCGCTCTGATACGCGCCTATCGAGTCATAGCTGCCGTATTTGTTGAAATAACGGCTGTCAACGCCCGTATGATTAAATACGCCGTCCAGCACGATACGGATTCCGCGTGCGCGGCACTCGGAAATCAGGCGTTCAAACGCTTCTTTTCCGCCGAACATCTCGTCAATTTCCATATAGTCGCCCGTATCATATTTATGATTGGAATAGGCTTTGAAAATCGGACTCAGGTAAAGACAGTCCACACTAAGCGACTGCAAATAATCCAGTTTTTCAAGAACTCCCCACAAACTGCCGCCGAAAAATTGATTGTTTTTCAACGGCGCGCCCGGATAAGGAGCAAAATCGGGCGTACCGTTTTGCCAGTCAGCATCAAGACGAGCGCCCGCACGGACCGGCGCCTCTTTTTCGCTTTTGGCAAAGCGATCAACAAAAATGTGATACATAATGCCGCCGTAAAAACAGCGCGGCGTGGTAAAATCCGGTTCGTAAACCAAAAGCAGAAAGCGGCGCGCCGGCTTTTCAGACAGCGTAAAATCAACATTGTTTATACTGTTTGTATACAGCGTTCTGTAATTATGTTCAAAACGCAGTTCATAATAAAAAAGTCCGTTCTGTTCATCGCCGCAGAGCGTTTCCAAATGCATGGAAAGAAAAAAGCAATCACAGCCATCATAATAGCCGCCGTATTCGGGAAGCATTTCAAAATCCATCCCGCCGTCGCGGCTGATAACAAGCTTTGGTGAAACAATCTGCATTTGTCTCGGAATTTTTATTGTAATCTTCAGAATGTCTTTAGCTGAAAATGCGTTGGAATAGGATCGATCCTTTTCCTGTACTGTTTTTACGATCTCTATCTGCATAACGACCTCGTGCAAATGAAAGCTCAGCCCCCCTGAGCAATTCGATAAATATTTTTTGAGTTTCAAAGCGAATGCGCTGAAACGGATGCGCCGCATTTGTATATTTTACAACGCCGCGTCTGCGGCAAAGAAGCGAACGCTTGCGTTTTGCCGACCGTACATATGTCGGCCGGCAAACGAAACGAATTCTCTTTCAGCAAATGAAAAGGCGCGCGTGTACACGGCCTTATTTTGAACCATGCACCTTTTTTAAACGCCAGATTTTTTGAGCATATTCTTCAATACTTCGATCCGCCGCAAAAGTACCTGCACCCGCAATATTGTGAAGCGACATTTTGTTCCAGAGCTTTTGATTCGGATACATGGAAATTGCACGGTCATGCGTGGCTTTGTAGGATTCAAAATCCGCAAGGCACATATACGGGTCGGCAACGCCGTTTGCCGAAATCAAATAGTTTGCGATATTGGAAAAACTTTCTCCGGCAAAACCTGCGTTGAGCTTTTCAATTGTCCGGCGCAGCGCCGGGCTACGGTGATAATAATCGGCGGCATGATAGCCTTTTGTCCATAGATCATCCACTTCGTCGCAATTGAATCCAAAGATAAACATATTCTCATCGCCCGCTTCATGCAGCATCTCGATATTGGCGCCGTCCAGCGTTCCAATGGTCAGCGCGCCGTTAATCATCAGCTTCATACAGCCGGTGCCGCTGGCTTCCTTGCCGGCAAGCGAAATCTGCTCGCTGATTTCCGCAGCGGGAATCAACGCCTCCGCCATGCTTACACTGTAATTTTCAAGGAAAACCACGCGGAGTTTTTCGCGAATAATCGGATCGTTTTCGATTTCTCGGCTGATAAAACAAATCAGACGGATAATTTGCTTGGCCATCTCATAGCCAGGCGCGGCCTTTGCGCCGAACAGATAGGTCTGCGGAACAATATCCATACGCGGATTTTCACGCAGTTCAAGATACGTATTGATGATATTGAGCGCGTTGAGCAATTGGCGCTTGTATTCATGCAGACGCTTAATCTGCACATCAAAAATCGAATCCGGGTCGATAATCTGTCCGGTAGCGGCATACACGCGGTCGGCAAACGCAACCTTGTTGGCGCGTTTGATATTGGCAAGCTCGGAGAGTACCGATTCATCATTCTCAAACTTACGGAAATTTTCGAGCGTCTTGGGATTCGTTTTATACTCCTCGCCGATGCATTCATCGAGCAGCCGGGTCAGCTTCGGGTTTGAATAACAGAGCCAGCGACGGTGCGCGATGCCGTTCGTTACATTGGTGAAGCGGTCGGGATACATCTTATGGAAATCTTTGAACACCGAGTTAATCAGAATATCAGAGTGAATCCTGGATACGCCGTTAATCATGTGCGAGCCGATGACCGCCAAATTGGCCATTTTCACACGGCCGTCAGACAAAATCGACAAGCCGCTGATCTTGTCCCAGTTTGAAGGGAACTTATTCCAGGCATCTTTACAAAACCGCTGATTGATTTCCTTGATAATCATATGCATACGCGGAAGCGTCAGAGCGAACAACTGTTCATCCCAGGTTTCGAGAGCCTCAGGCAAAACGGTATGGTTGGTATAAGACACAATCTTTACCACCGTATCCCACGCCCGCTCCCAGCTAAAGCGGTAATCATCCACCAGAATGCGCATAAGCTCCGGAATGCAGAGCGCGGGATGCGTGTCGTTGATATGAATCGCCACTTTATCCGAAAGATTGTCAAGCGTTCCGTATACGGCAAGATGATCCCGCAAAATACTTTGAATGGACGCGCTCACAAGGAAATACTGCTGTTTTAAGCGAAGCAGCTTGCCCTCGGCATGGTTATCCGACGGATAGAGCACCTTAGAAATGGTTTCAGCTTTTGTGCTTTCCTCAAGCGCTTTTGTATACTGCCCCTGGGTAAAAAGCGACATATTGAAGTTGGTGATGTCCCGCGCTCTCCAAAGACGGAGACGTCCTACCGCGTCGCAGTTATAGCCGGAGATCATCATATCATACGGAACCGCCTCTACTTCGTCGCAGTTTTCATAGGCGATGTTGCAGTGACCGTTCTCCCAATTTTCAATAACGCGGCCGCCGAACCGAACATGAAATACCCGATCCGTGCGCGGAATCAGCCATACCTCGCCGCCCGGCAGCCAAATATCGGGAAGTTCGACCTGCAAACCATCGATGATTTTCTGTTTAAAGAGACCATATTCATAGCAAATCGAAAAACCGGTCGCCGGATAATCCAGCGACGCGAGCGAGTCCATAAAGCAGGCGGCCAGACGTCCGAGTCCGCCGTTGCCAAGCCCTGCGTCCGGCTCCATCTCATACAGCTGCTCGATGTCGCAGCCGAAGCTCTTGAGCGCCAGGCGATATTCCTCCACCAAGCCCAAATTGTGCAAATTGGTTTTCAAAGACCGGCCAAGCAAGAACTCCATGCACATATAATACACGCGCTTGGAAGCGGTTTTGTTTACATTATCCTTAAAAGTTTTGCGCTTTTCGGTCAGAATATCTTTTACGGTCATCGCCGTCGCTTTATACATCTGTTCAGGCGAAGCGTCCGCCGGTGTGCAGCCGAAATATCGTGAAAGCTTGCTTTCAAGTTTTTCCGCAACCGCCTGGACTTCTTTTGAATTGCTATTCATTGAAACCTCCTTATTTTTCAGAAAAGTTCGTCATACATCGCCAAATATTTTTCAGCGGACGCCTGCCATGAAAAATCAGTATGCATGATTTTCGATACCAACGCCCTGCGCTTTTCCTTATTCCGCCAAAGACAAACGGCAGCCATTGTACGTTCATACAGTTCATCTGCACTGTAACCTGCAAAGGTAAAACCATTGCCATGAACGCCGTTTTCATCTTCATAATAGCCTTTGATCGAATCAAACAGCCCGCCGGTCTCGCGAACGACTGGAATCGCGCCGTAACGCGAGGCGATCATCTGGGAAAGACCGCACGGTTCGCTTTTTGAAGGCATCAGGAAAATATCGCAGGCCGCATAAATTTTTTTCGACATGCTGCGGTTATACAAAATCAGAGAACGCACTTTGTCCCGATGTCTCTGTTCAAGTTCCCGCATAAAGCTTTCATATTTATAATCGCCGAGCCCCAGCACGGCAAGTTGAATGTCTTCGGCAAGAAGCCGTTCGGCAACAGCGGTAAAAAGATCCACGCCCTTGTGCGAAACCAGACGCGAAATCAGCGCAACCATCGGCACGTCCTCCCGCACGGGCAACGCCATTTCCTCCTGAAAAGCCGTTTTGTTTTGAGTCTTGTTCTCAGGCGCATCGGCCGAGTAATTCGCGGCGATTGCGGGATCGGTCGCAGGATTATACAGAGCATAATCAATTCCGTTCAGTATTCCCCGCAGCTTTTTTTGCTCTTTAATCAATTCATAATGCAGGCCGTGAGAAAAATAGGGATGCTTAATTTCCGCAGCGTAGGTCGGACTGACGGTAGAAACCAAATCGCAGCATTCAATAGCCGCTTTCATCAGATTCAGGCATCCGTCATACGTCATAATCCCCAAATGCTCATTGCCCAGCCCAAATACGCCGCCGAGAATATACGGATCGTATTTTCCCTGATATTCGATGTTATGAATGGTAAAAACCGATTTTGTATGTCCGAAACGCCAGTCATTCTTGTATTTCAGCTTCAGATAGACCACGGTCATCGCAGTCTGCCAATCGTGCGCATGCAGCACGTCCGGAATAAAATCAAGCGCCGGCAAAACGCTCAGCACCGCCTCGGAGAAATAAGCAAATCGTTCTCCGTCGTCAAAATGTCCGTACAGGCTTCCCTCACGGCCGAAATATTGCTCGTTGTCCACAAAGTAATACACGACTCCGTCAAAGATAAGCCTGCGAATCCCGACATACTGACGCCGCCAACTGAGATAAACCTCTCCCTCATATATTGTTTCCATTTTTGCGCGAAATTCTTCGGAAACTGCGCGATACAACGGCAAAATTACGCGTACATCCACGTTGCCGCCGCCCGCTTTCTGTAAAGCGGCAGGCAGAGAACCGAGCACATCCCCCAGCCCGCCCGTTGCCGCAAAAGGCAAAGCCTCAGAACCGACAAACAGAATTTTTCTCATAGGATAACTCCTTTGTCAATATAAAACGGCATTGTTTCATGGCCGGACAGCACACGCCCGTCCCGAATCACTGCATTCTTGTCGGTAATCACACAGTTCAGCGATACGTCTTTGCTTATGATCGTATCCTGCATCAAAATCGAATTTTTGATTTGGCTTCCGCGCGCAACATGTACGCCGCGGAAAATGATAGAATTCTCCACGTTGCCCTCAATTATACATCCGTCGGCAATCAGGCAATTGCGAACCTTTGCGCCGTCCAAATACTTTGTGGGAGCGGAACTGCGCACCTTTGTATAAATCGGATGGTACGGAATGTCAAAAAGCTGACTGCGCACTTCGGGACGCAGGACGTCCATATTACAGGCAAAATATGAGGCAAGCGAATTAACGGTAGACGTGTATCCGTCGAAATTGTAAATATAGTAATCCGAATGCATCAGATTCCGGCTGATTATATCATGATAAAAGCTCTTATAGCCGTGCGCAATCGAATCACGGACAAGATTCAGCAAATACATCCGACGCATGACGAATATGTTCATGGATACATTGTAGTACCCGTCATTCGCCGCCGTATGCTCGGAAATATCGTCGATGCGCCCAAGCATATCCGCGTCTATCAGGATTTCCTTACCGATGCCGTCTTCCGTCACCTTTTTCCGATGCGTCACGATGGTAATGTCGGCGCGGGACTCGATATGCCGATCCACAATTTTTTGATAATCCATCTTACATATGCGATCGCAGTCGGTCAAAACGACATATTCTTCGGAAGAACGGGAAATAAAGCTGAGCGCCCCTTTGAGAAGCTCCAGACGCGAGGAATACATGAGTTCGTTTTTGTTGCTGTCATAGGCGGTGATAAACGGGGGCAGCAGCTTAATTCCGCCGCTGCGCCGCGCCAAATCCCAGTCTTTTCCGGTGCCGATGTGATCCATCAGCGACTGATAGTTATAATTGGTGATGACGCCAACCTTGGTAATGTCCGAGTTCACCATATTGGAAAGTTCAAAATCGATCAAACGGTACCGGCCGCCGAACGGAATGGAAGCGATGGCGCGGCGGCGGGTCAGTTCGGGAATCACAAAGTCGTGAATATTGGAAAAAATAATGCCGATTGCGTTCATGTCAGTCCCTCCTATTCCGAAAGCATGTCGCCGGGCGCCACTTTCGCGCCGGCGGCAACGCTGCATCCGTTGCCGAGCACGGCAAGTTCAGCCGTGGTTTCCTTTTCCGCACCAATGACGGCGCCCTCCCCGACAGTGATATTTTCATCCAAAATCGAATATTCCACCCGGGCATTCTTTCCGATATGCGTGTCCGCCATAATCACACTGTCCCGAACCACGGCTCCCTCCTCTACAATGACGCCGTGGGATAAAACGGAATTCTGCACAGTTCCGTATATTTTGCACCCTTCGGTAACGATAGAATTGGAAATCACCGCGTCGGCGCCGACATACTGCGGCGGGCTGACCGAGGAACGGGAATAAATTCGTCCGCCGCCCTCCTCGTTGAGCGAAAACGCGGGCTGCTCCCCAAGCAAATCCATATTTGCGTCCCAAAGACTGCGGATCGTACCGACGTCTTTCCAATAGCCGTCAAACGGATAGGCAAACATACGCTCGCTGTTTCGGAGCATGGCCGGAATGATATTTTTTCCGAAATCATTGGACGAACTCGGATCCGCCTCATCGGCAATCAGATATTCAAACAATTTTTTCTTATTGAAAATATAAATGCCCATGGACGCCTTAGTCGAATCCGGCTCCTTTGGCTTTTCGGTGAATTTGAAAATTTGTCCGTCAAGCTTAGTTGTCAGAATACCGAACCGGCTGGCTTCCGCAAGCGGTACGTCGAGCACCGCGATGGTGCAGTCGGCATCCTTTTTCTTATGATAGCGCAGCATTTCCGAATAATCCATGCGATAAATATGGTCGCCGGAAAGAATCAAAACATATTCGGGATCATACTGATCGATAAAGGTCAGATTCTGATAGATCGCATTGGCAGTTCCCTTATACCAGTCGGCCTTTTTCTGTCGCTGATAGGGGGGCAGAATCTTTACGCCGCCGTATGTGCGGTCGAGATCCCACGGCAGTCCGTTGCCCACATAATCGTTGAGCACAAGCGGCTGATACTGCGTGAGCACGCCGACCGTATCGATTCCGGAGTTGATGCAATTGGAGAGGGGAAAATCAATGATTCGGTATTTACCGCCGAACGTAACGGCCGGCTTTGCAGTCGATTTAGTCAGCGCATACAGGCGGGAACCCTGTCCGCCCGCAAGCAGCATGGCGACACATTCTTTTCTCTTTTTATTCATTGTCCTACCTCCGAGTATTGTAAATTCATATCAATCGTCTTTCTTTGCCGGAAGCGTTTCTTTCAAAATCAGTGCGCCAAATGCCGGAAGATCAATTCGGATAGCATAACTGCCGTCCTCCTGTGCTTTTGCGCAAAACATACCGGAAGCCTTTTTGTAACCGCCGTATTGTTCATCGGACGAATCCAGGAGAATCTGATAGGACACGCCCTTTGGAACGCGCAGAAGGTGGCTGTCTCTTTCCACCGGCGTAAAATTGACGGCGGTGAGCAGCGCTTCGCCCTGCCGATTAATCCGGCGAAATGCAATTATGCTCTCGTCCGCGTTATCAACCTCAACCCATTCAAAACCGGACCAGTTGTCATCCGCCGCCCAGAGTTCACTTTGCGCAAGGTAAAGCCGATTTAAGTCCCGGATAAATTCGCGAAGCTTTCGATGGCTGTCATAATCAAGAAGCTGCCATTCAATCTGCGCCCGTTCGTTCCATTCGTCAAACTGACCGATCTCACAGCCCATGAACAGCAGTTTTTTCCCAGGATGGCACATCATATACATTAGCGCGAAGCCCGTCAAACATTTGACCGTACAGTCCGGGAAATCGGCCAAGCAAAGATTTCTTCCCATGTACCACCTCGTCATGGGAAATCGGAAGCACATACTTCTCGGCATAGGCATACATCATGGAAAAGGTCAGCTTGTTGTGATGATATTTCCGAAAATAGGGGTCGGTTTTGATATAGAAGAGGGCGTCGTTCATCCAGCCCATATTCCATTTCATGCTGAATCCAAGTCCGTCGCCGTCAAAGCGGGTCACGTTTTCAAACGCGGTCGATTCCTCGGCGATCGTAAGCACATCCGGAAATTTTTCATGCATATGCGTATTCAGCTTTTTGAAAAACGCAATCGCTTCCAGCGAGCGGTTGGAACCGTATACATTCGGCAGCCATTCACCCTCGCGGCGGTCATAATCAAGATACAGCATAGAAGCGACTGCATCCACGCGCAGACCGTCTATATGGTACTTTTCCGCCCAGAACGCGGCATTGGAAACCAAAAAGCACTGTACCTCATTGCGCCCCACGTCAAAACAGCGCGTTCCCCATGCTTTGTGCTCCATGCGATCCCAGCCCTGATACTCGTACAGCGGCGCACCGTCAAATTCATACAGTCCGTGTTCATCTTTCGGAAAATGCGCGGGCACCCAGTCGAGAATCACGCCGATCCCCGCCATATGCGCCGCGTCAACCAACGCCATAAAGTCATGCGGCGTACCGAAACGCGAAGTGGGCGCGTAATACCCGCAGACCTGATACCCCCAGGAACCGTCAAACGGATGCTCGGCAACCGGCATTAGTTCAATGTGCGTATATCCCATATCCCGAACATAGGGAATCAGTTCCTCAGCAAGCTGCCGGTAGCTGTAATAGGAGCCGTCCGAATTGCGCTTCCATGAGCCTATGTGTACCTCATAGATATTGATCGGACTCTGATAAAAATCTTCCCCGAAAGCGCGTCGGTTCACAAGCCATTCCGCGTCATGCCACCGGTATCCCTCAATGTCAAAGTAAACCGAAGCGGTAGCGGGCGGGCACTCGGCAAAAAAACCGTACGGATCCGCCTTGAAAACGTCGCGTCCTCCCCGGCGAATGCGGTATTTATATTTGGAACCGGTGCAAAAGCGGTCGGCGCTAAGCGTATATTCCCAGATGCCGCCAACGTTCTCCATGGGGCAGGAGTCGCCCCAACCGTTAAAATCGCCGCATAGAAAAACCCGTTCAGCGTTCGGCGCCCATACCCGGAAGCAAAACCCGCTTTCCGTTCGGTGAACACCGAGATAATCATATGCCTGATAATTTGTCCCCTCAAAAAAGAGATATTTGGCAAGATCCTCTGTTTTTCCGTTCATGTGCACCTCCGACACCCTTTGTCCGCCTCCGAAAGCAGCTTCGGGAACTGCGAGCAACTCTATATATGTATGTTCGTCCTCTGACCGTTATACCTCGGTCGCCTGCCCAACTTTTACAGAGCGCAACGCCTTAGTCAAAGCATTGGCCATTTCGCGTTTTGTGCAGTTCGGGCGCAGTTCAAAGACCTGTTCTTCCTGCAAAACAAACCCCCGCCCCGGCACATTGCGCGCTGGCGTAAACGCAAAGCCCTCTCCCTCAGCCCAAAATCCTACAAGCAGTCCGAGATTGCGAATTGCCTCGGTGTATGATTTGGCCTTGAGATAGGTCTGAATGCTCGGCGGAAGATCGTCCCGCGCGTCCTCAGTATCGCAATGCTCAAAAAGCCGGTTAACAAATTCGCACAGCATTTCATCCGAATAGCCAGGCATCAGCAAAAACAATTTATCAATCGGCCGCTTGCCGTATTTCTCGGAATGACCGAACGGCGCGCCGTAAAGCGCTTTGTTTTTGTCTATGTAAATATTGATGATTTTACTGTCTTCTTTCATGATTTCCTCTCCGTTTTCCGAATTTAAATATCAAAATAATTATACCATATACTGCTATGAAAAACACCTGTTTTCGTATTTTTTATAAAATAAAAATTTCCCATTTTTTCAGATGCGGCATAAGAAACCGTGCAAAAATTCGGATACGGGTAAATAAAGAACGCCGATACGCATTTTACATACTCGCCTTTTTTCGCAGATGCTCTTGAATGAATTTTTCTTCATCTTTTGCATGAGTTTAATTTCTGATACAAGAATGTTTAGAAAGTTGGATAAAAGAACGGTTGCTGCAATTGACATACTTTGTGCAAAATGTTATACTTTGTTTGTAAAATTATTTTCCTATCCTGGAGGGAAACATGCAAAATAACTGGAGAAAATTTCTGTATGTCCTTGTAACCGCGGTTGTATTTTCGGCAATGCTTGCGTGCAGCGCATTTGCCGCGGAAAAAACCGTTTATCTCGCCGGAAGCGGGGATGATACGCAAAACGGCACTTCCTACCGAACAGCTGTCAAAACTTTTGAACGCGCATATGCCCTGATCGGAAACGGAGACGGTCGGATTGTAGTTTGCTCGCCGGTCAACATCGGCACGAACTATACAATGCCGGTAAATGCCGGACAGGTTCGCATTACCGCCTCGGACGGCGCATACTATTTTCCGCTTGGACGGTTGATTTTCTCCGAAGCGCTGACGTTCTCAGGGGATACGGTATTGGATCGCATTCAGCTTGTCGCCTCCGGTACTTCCATGATCGCCTGCGGCGGTCATAATGTTACATTCGGAGAGCGTCTGGAAACGGACGGCAATGTTGTTCTGCTGGGCGGTTACAATGTAACCGGATCCATGACGGCAGAAGACGCCAGCATTGCCAATGACTATACCATCACAGTCAACGGCGGCGAATTTCTGTATTTTCGCGGCGGCAACCGCCGTGCGGGAACCGACTCGCCTTTCGGAACGATCTCAGGCAACTGCACGCTGAACATCAACGGCGGTACATTTACAAGCCGCGACGGAACCTCTAACCTGAATTCGGCCACAGGCATGAACATTCAAACCGGCAACACGACGCTGACGATCAACGGAGGCAATATTTACGGTTCGCTCTTCGCCGTGTCAAGAGCAGGTACGTATTCCGGATCGGCACCCTACGTAAGCGGAAATGTCACAATTACCGTAAATGGAGGGCAGATTAACGGCGCTTCCCTGAATTTGTCACAAGACGGCACCGTCAATATGCAGGGGCAATACACACTAAACCTGAACGACGGCTCTTTTGCCAACATCACCAGCATAAAGGGCAATGACTCGGCCGTTATTCACGTTTCAGACGCTGTCAAAAACGCTGCAGGTATTACCCATGACACATTCCAAAATCCGCTGCGCCCCGGACCGGATCCGTGGGTGACCTACCACGACGGGTATTATTACATGGTTTTGGTTTCCGGTACAAAAATTTTGTGCTATAAGTCTGCAACGCTCAACGGACTGGCATATGCGGAAGGTGTAACCATCTGGTCCGCGCCGAGCGGCAGCGCAATCACGAATGACAACAAAATGTATTCCAAGGAGATCTGGTCTGCCGAACTGCACTACGTCGAGGCAGACGAATTCGGTGAAGAATACGCCGGTTGGTGGCTGTATTTTGCCGCCGATGACGGTGATAACGTCAACCACAGGCTCTATACGGTTCGCGCGTTGACCGACAGCGCCACCGGACAATACGGTTCACCGATCACAAAAGAACTCAACGTGCCGGCTAAAATCGTGGTCAATAACGATGAAACCTGGGCTATTGGACAGTCTCTGCTTCGCGTAAACGGAAAAACATATATGACGTGGACCAGTGAAACCGGTCGCGGCACCTCCACATTCAAGCAGGATATCCGTATCGCGGAACTCTCAAATCCCTATACGATCACCGGTACAGTCGGTACAATCTGTGTACCTCAGTATGACTGGGAAAAGCACGGCGCAGCCTATAACGCATCCACAGGCGCTTCCTATCCCGAGGTCGTAGAGGGCGCAACAGCCGTATACGGAGACAACGGCGAGATCATCATTATTTATTCCGCCAGCGGTTATTGGACAAATTATTACTGTCTGGCCACGCTGACGCTGACACCCGGCGCAGACCCGCTGCTGGCCTCCTCATGGACAAAGAGCAGCCAACCTGTATTCTCCCATCAAAACGGCGTATACGGACCGGGTCATGCAGCCTATACATTTGACGCCGAGGGCAACCGCTGGATGATCTATCACGCATACCTGAACAGTCAGCGTGAAGGCGGCCGATATGTCTTTATACAGCCGTACACGCTTACGGGCGCAACGGTAGACATGAACGGCGGCCCCTACGCACAGGATACCGTGCTTACCATTTCCAATAACCGGCGCGATGTGATGACCATCATTTCAGGTTTCGGCACTGTAAACTAAATGCCGAAAAGCGGAGATCCGCCGCGCTTGACGATCTGTTGTTTAAAAGACTGAAGCACCCGGAAAATTTCCGGGTGCTTCGGGCTTCTGTATTGAACAATAGATTTATCTGGATCTTTATACTGTACTCTACATAACTTTTCATTAAAAGGCATGATCCTATGGCTTCCAGTCAGGAATATTTACAGTTCATATTAGAGCATCTATCCGAACTAAAAAACAAAAATAACTTTTCGGTCATTGAAAAAGAGCGTCAACATTCAGCGCGGAAAGATCGTTTGCATACGACTGCATTTCCATCGCATAGATCCGCGTGTTTTTATAATACTTTTCAGCGGACAAAATCGTCGCGCTTTCAAAAGAAAAAACATATTTTTCGCGAAGATCGCCGAGTGAAAAACTAAACGTAAACAGATTTTCGCCGGTGCCGCGCGCGGGTGTAAAAGAAAGCGTATAATCCGTAATCTCACCGCCGCCGTACAGTACGGGTTCTCCCGCTTCAAGCGCTGAAATCATAGAGGTCAGTGTATGCAATGTCAAAACGCCGCAGCGTTCTTCAAAAGAAACACCGCCTACCGTCTGCTCAGACGAACCAAGCGCCGTTACCGCCGCATCCCGCGTATGGTCAGTAATCGTAACCTCTCGATTACGGCAGACCGCCGTAGAAGTTACGACCCCCTCCTCCGCAGTCTGCACCCACCAGTCGCCCTCACGGAATACGGACGTATACTCTGTCATAAAGGAATGTTTTCCAGAATAAACGGTGATCGTATAACTGCGGTAATAGGACTCAGGCAGCGTCATCCGTTTCAACGCCGCTGCATACTCCTCTCTCGGCAGCGCTTCGTACAGTACATTCTCACCGGGCGCGTCCGGAAGATCGGCCAGCCCCGGCAGAGGCGCCGAAGCTACAGTCTCCTCGCCGAACCAATCGGTTATTGAGCGTGGAAGCGCAATAATGCCGAGCATATACATCCCGACAAGCGCTACAAGCGTAAATACAAGCATAATCACCACAAGCAGCGCAACGCCCTGCGCACTGTAAAAAGCGGTATTATTTTTCCTGGTTCCCGCCTTGCCTTGCTTCTTCACCGATCCGCTCCCCATCTTTCAATTCACTGCCGCCGACAGACGGCGCATTCGCATCTTCATTTTTCAGGCATTCGCCGGAACATTTTTCATTCGACCAAACTGTTTTTTCCTGAGAAATTGCCGAATCAAGTACTGTCTCTTCCGAATTATCCGGTAATTCGGCGGATTCTAAGATTTGCTGCTCAAGTTCGGTCATGACATCTTCAAAGGTCTCCTCCGGTACGACTGCGCCCTCGTCCTCATTGTAGAGGCCGGAATGAATCCGCAGCTTCGGATTCTTCAAAATCCGGAAAATGATAAAGAAAATCACCAACGCGGAAATCAGCACAAGCGCACCGCCAAACCAGGATTCATCGGTCAGCATAACCGCAGAGATACCGAGAATCGAACATACGGCATAGAGTATGCGCACGCTCTGTTTCTGACCGAAGCCCATATCCATCAATTTATGATGCAGATGCCCGCGATCCGCCGCAAACGGGCTTTTTTTATGTGCAATCCGGCGGATAACGGCAAACGCCGTATCGGCCAACGGAAGTCCGAAAATGGAAAGCGGAATAAAGAAAGCCAGAATCATATCGGTTTTGAATATGCCGACTACCGAAAGAATCGACAGCGTATAACCGAGGAACAAAGCGCCTGTGTCTCCCATAAAAATGCGTGCCGGATTCATATTGAACGGCAAAAAACCAAAACATGCCCCCGCCAGAATACCGGTAATCAGACAGTGCGCCGCGCTGCTGCCCGAAAGCAGCATAACGAGAAACAGAGATACCGAGCAGATCGCGGAAACGCCGCATGCCAGTCCGTCCAGTCCGTCAATAAAATTGACCGCATTGGTCAAACCGACAATCCAAAGTACTGTAATCGGAATCGACCACGCGCCGAAAGCAATATAAGAACCGCCGAGCCCGATAAAATCAATCGTCACGCCCTGCGATACCGCAAACAAAGCCACAACAATCTGCACCGCCAGCTTGACAAACGCATTCAGCCGATAGACATCGTCCAAAACGCCGAGCAGCACAAGCGTACCACCGCCGACCAGAATCGTAATCAGGTCTTTATCCATGCTGCAAAAGCCGACAGTGGATATTAAAAATGAAAGGAAAATCGCAAGTCCGCCTGTTCTCGGTATCGGTTTATGGTGCATACGGCGCCCATCCAGCGGAATGTCAATCGCTTTGATTTTCACCGCGAACACCCGCACAATCGGCGTCATCGCAAAAGCGAGCAGCGTAGCGCAAAGCACCGCGCACACGCCGTAAATAATCTCATTGTACATACGTATCTACATCCTTACGCATCAAAGCGCGACAAAACCGATCTTACGCCGAACTTTAGAAAGCGTTTCCCGCGCAAAGTGCGCAGCCTCTGCCGCGCCGTTTTTCATAATTTCCTCAAGATAAGCCTTATCCGCCATCAGCCGGTCAAATTCCATGCGCACCGGCGCAAGCGCATCCGCGCATACCTCGCCGACCGCGCTCTTAAAATCGCCGTAGCCGCGACCGTCAAATTCCTTTTCGATCTCCTCCATGGTCTTGCCAGTAAAGCAGGAATAGATCGTCATGAGGTTGTTGATTCCGTCTTTTCCATCGGCAAAACGGATCTGCGTATCCGAATCGGTCACCGCGCGCCGAAATTTACGCAGAATCGCATCCTTGGAATCCAGGATATAGACAACCGCGTTTTCGTTTTCGTCGGATTTTGACATCTTTTTCGCCGGATCGGCAAGCGACATGATCTTTCTGCCGTTTTGGGCGATATATCCTTCTGGAACCGTGAACGTATCGCTGTATACGCCATTAAACCGATTGGCAATGTCGCGCGCAAGTTCAAGATGCTGCTTCTGATCCACGCCGACCGGAACCATATCCGTCTGATACAAAAGAATGTCCGCTGCCATCAGCGAGGGATACGTAAACAAACCTGCATTCACATTATCCGCATGTTTTGCGCTTTTATCCTTAAACTGCGTCATGCGCGACAATTCGCCGAACATCGTATAGCAGTCTAAAATCCAGGCAAGCTCGGCATGTGCCGGCACATGAGACTGCACATACAGCGTATTTTTCGCCGGATCAAGCCCGCAAGCCATGTACAAGGCAAGCGTCTCATACGTGCGGCGGCGCAGTTCGGCCGGAACCTGCCGAACCGTAATGGCATGCATATCCACCACGCAGTAAAAGCACTTATACAAATCCGAAAATTCGGAAAAATTGCGGATTGCGCCGAGATAATTTCCTATCGTCAGATTTCCCGAGGGCTGCACGCCCGAAAATACCACTTTTTTCCCATCAATCATGGTTACCTCTCCGTCTTATGCGCGGCGATATATTCGCGCGCATACTCGCCGAGGATCTTTACACCACGAATAATCTCCTCGTCCGAAGGCATGGAATAGTTCAGACGGAACGAATGCGAAACGCCGTTTTCATCCGCCAGGAACGTAGCGCCGGGAACCACCGCAACATTACGCGCGACAAGTCCCTTGGCAAAATCGGCGCTGTTCAACCCGCCGGGCAGCGTACACCAGATAAACAGTCCGCCGTCCGGCCGTGTAAATGCAACCTCAGCCGGGAGTTCCTTTTCCAGGCAATCGAGCATCAAGCGGCATTTTCTGCGGTACAGCGTACAGATTTCCGCCACATGTGCATCCATATCATACTCGGTCATATACCGGTACACCAGCATTTGGAAGAAAATATTGGTATGCACATCCTCGCTCTGCTTGGCAACCACCATCTTGGAAACAATCTCAGCGGGCGCGGTAATATATCCGATACGCATACCTGCGGACAAAATTTTGGAAAATGAGGAGCAATAAATTACAATGCCGTCCTCATCAAACGACTTGATAGTCGGAATATCCTCGCCCGAAAAACGAAGCTCGCCGTAGGGATTATCTTCAATGATGACAACGCCATATTTTTTGCAAAGCGCGTACACCGCGCGGCGACGCGCAAGCGGCGTCGTAATGCCCGATGGATTTTGGAATGTCGGAATGATATAAAGCAGCTTGACGTTCGGAACCGTTTTCAGGCGCTCTTCCAGCGCCTCCGGCAAAATCCCCTCGCCGTCGCAAGCGACGCCGACCGTCCTCGCTCCGTTTGAGCGAAATGCGTTCAGCGCGCCGATAAAGCTCGGATCCTCGCAAAGCACTGCGTCTCCCTCGTTGCAAAACGCCTTGCAGGCAAGCTCAATGCCCTGCTGGCCGCCCGAAACAATAATCGTATCGTCAAACGACCGACCGACGCCGAATTTCGCAGAAACGCGCTCTGCCACGGCGCGACGAAGCGGCGGATAGCCCTCCGTAATGCTGTACTGAAGCGCGGGTGACGGCTGCGTCTTGAAAATATCCGCAGACAATGCGGCCAGCGCCTCGACCGGGAAAGACTCAGGCGAAGGATTGCCTGCGGCAAACGAAATAATCTCGGGATTGGTCAGACTTTTGAAGATCTCACGAATCGCCGAGGGTTTCAGCGCCGCAAGTTTATCGGAAAATTGATAGTTCATATTATTTTACCACCGGAATCTTGAAAATCAGCTTTTTTGCCGCATCGGCATTCAATTTTGCCGACGGACGGTGCGCGTCTCTGGGTTCAAGGAACGCAAAGCAGCCGGTCTCAAGCGCCGCAACACTCATGTTCGCCCCCGCACGCGGCGTGGGATGGCTGACATCCTTCGCCTCGTCGTACTCGGTCACCTCAACCTGATCAATCGGCAGATAACCCATGGCCTCGTCTCCCTCAATCAGGTACTGAAGGTCGATGTAATTTCTGTGCGTCTCCCAGCGGGCGACAGCCGGATCCTTGGGGGTAAACGCATTGACCATAACATATACGCCCTCTCCCACCTCGTGGCGTCCGGTTTCCAGCGCATAAATGTCCGTATGCTCAAGAAAATCGCAAACTGCGCGAAGTTTTTCGTTATACGGGATATAAAGCTTCAGATTTTCAATTCTGTCAACAATCATGATGTTCTCCTTTTCGGTTCAGCCGTTTTAAAATTTATACATTCATTATACTATCCAAAGCATGGAAATGCAAGCCATTTATACATTTACGGACGCATTTTTCAAAGTTGTCCGGTGATCCAGAACGCTGTATACCGTGATGACGGCGACGATAAAAATTCCGCCCAAGACTGCAAATGCCCCCGGCATCTCCCCGCCGAACAGCGCCACCCATACCGGATTCAGTACCGGCTCAATCGCCGCAATAATAGAACAGGTCACCGCGCTGCACCGATTTGTTGCCAGCGCATACAGAATATATGGAATACCAAGCTGCACAACACCCAAAATAAACAGAAATGCAAAGCCGCGCAGATCAAATGTATTTTCCGTAAACGCCGCCGCAGGAATGCCCACTGCGGCGCACAAAAGATGCCCGATCAGTATGCCGCTCATCTTTTCTTCTCCGCGCGTATTGCCGACAGCGACAAACATACCACCCATAAACAAACCGGCCAAAAGTCCGAGTATGTTGCCGAGCATACGTCCGCCGTCCATCTCATCCAAAAAGAACAGCGAAACCCCGGCAAGCGTCAGAAGCACCGCGACGATATCCAGCTTGCGCGGACGCTTTTTCAAAAATACAAACGAAAACAGCAGGATGAAAACCGGCGCGGTATACTGAAGCACAATCGCGTTGGCCGCAGTCGTATTTTTTGTCGCGCCGACAAAGCAGTGAAAAGTCAGGCAAAGCAAAACCCCGCTTACCCAGGTGCTCCGGTTCAATACCAGCCGCTGGCGGGACGCCGCCATATACACGATGACCGCCGCCGCCGCAAACAGCGACCGAAAACCGGCGATAACAAACGGATTCATATCAATCAGTTTAATAAAAATTCCCGCAATGCTCCAAAGCGTCGCGCAAACCGTCATTTGCACGATACCGATTTTCTGCGTATGTACGTTTTCCATAGAACGCTCCGAATAAGATTGCAGGCGCGGCAAAGCGCACCCGAATAAATTTACAAATTTTATTATAAAAGAAACGGGAAAGCAAGTCAATAGATTTTAAAAGAACTCCGCGAGTACACGGCAAAATGATGGTTTTTGAAGAAAATCCGATTGCGAACCCATGCGTCCCGTGCTATAATGAATATAAAATACAATACAGTTCGGCAGGTACATGATGACGGAAAAACTCTATTACAAAGACGCGTTTTTAAAAGAATTTGAGGCCACGGTTCTAAGTTGCAGCGAAAAAGACGGACACTATGAAATTCTGCTCGACAAAACCGCATTTTTTCCGGAGGGCGGCGGACAGGCCGGCGACGCCGGATACATCGGCAATGCGGAAATCTATGATACAAAAGAACACGGCGGCGAGATCCGCCATTTGTCAAACTCAGCGGTGAACTACGGCGAAACCGTATGTTGCCGCCTGGATTTTGAAAAGCGGCTTGAGCGGATGCAGTGCCACAGCGGCGAGCACATCGTTTCCGGCTTTTTTCACAGGCTTTACGGCCTGAATAACGTCGGTTTTCACCTCGGCGACACCGATGTGACCGTTGACCTTGACGGCGTTTTGGAAGAAGCGGACATCCGCAAAGTCGAGCGTTTAGCTAACGAAACGATCGCCAAAGACATCCCGATCCGCGCATTTTTCCCGTCTGAATGCGAAGCTTCAAAAATGGAATACCGAAGCAAGCTCGAAATTTCCGAGGGTCTTCGGCTGGTGGAAATTCCGGGCGTGGATCTCTGCGCCTGCTGCGCGCCGCACGTCGCCAGTACCGGACAAATCGGTCAGATCAAGCTGCTGGACTACGCCAAATACAAGGGCGGCCTGCGGCTGCACATGCTTGCGGGTACGCGCGCGCTCGCAGATTATCAGGCGAAATACGCATCTGTCCTGAAAATATCCAATCTTTTGTCGGCCAAGCAGTGTGAAGTCGCCGATTCGGTTGAACGCCTGCTGCTTGAATGCTGCGAACGAAAGAAAAATGAAACTGTTCTTCGCCGCGCGCTGATCGACGCGCGTCTCGCCGCGCTTCCGGCAAGCGAGGGCAATCTGCTCCTGTTTGAACCGCTGTTTGACACGACGGCGCTGCGCACGCTCGTGGAGGGCGCCGCCGAAAAATGCCGTCTCTGCGCCGCGTTTTCCGGGAACGACCGGGACGGTTACAACTACGCAATCGCCAGCCGCACCGAAAATCTGCGTGAAAAGGCCGGTGCGCTGAACACGGCGCTTTGCGGACGCGGTGGCGGAAGCGCCCAAATGATCTGCGGAAACGTGCATACAACGCGCAAAAAAATCGAAGAATATTTTAAATAAACGTCAAAATACAGACGCCGGAGGTGGTGGCGCTATGAAGACAGAACTGCTCTTTGAAATCACGCAGCTTTGGGAAAATAAAAATTTGACGGCTATCCGACCGCTTTTACAGGACGAAAATCCGGTGGATATTGCCGAGATTCTGGATGAACTGGATAAAAAAATGCTCCCGGCCATCTACAGACTGCTGCCCAAAGAACTCGCCGCCGAAGTTTTTGTCGAACTGGACGGAGAAGCCGAAGAACGCCTGATTCACGCGCTGAGCGATAAGGAACTCTCCGAGACGCTCTCCGAACTTTTCTATGACGATACTGCCGACCTGATCGAAGAAATGCCGGCAAACGTAGTCAAGCGGATTCTGCGAAACACCTCGCCCGCCGACCGCGCCGAGATCAACAAACTGCTGAAATTCAAGGACGACAGTGCCGGCAGCATTATGACGACCGAATTTGTAGGGCTGAAAAAAGAAATGACCGTCGGACAGGCGCTCGACTACATCCGAAGAGTTGCGCCGGACAAGGAAACGATCTACAACTGCTATGTAACGGATGAAACGCGGCGGCTCGAAGGATTAATTACCGCCAGGACTCTTTTGCTCTCAACACCGGACAGCGTCATCCGCGATCGGATGGAAACCAACGTCATATCCGTCAAAACAACGGAGGACAAAGAAGAAGTCGGACGCATACTCGCCAAATACGACTTTTTGGCGCTTCCCGTTGTGGACAGCGAAAACCGGCTGGTCGGCATTGTGACCTATGACGACGCAATGGACGTCATCAGCGAGGAAACCGAAGAGGACTTCGCAATCATGGCTGCCATTACACCGACCGAAACGCCCTATCTGAAAACGCCGGTGCTCCGAATTTTCAAAACACGCATTCCCTGGCTGATGCTGCTGATGCTCACCTCGACTGTGACCGGCATGATTATTTCCTCCTTTGAAAGCGCGCTCGCGGCCAAAGTCATTTTGACCATGTTCATACCGGTCCTGATGGATACGGGCGGAAACTGCGGCTCGCAAAGCTCGATTACCGTCATCCGTGCCCTCTCTCTGGGCGAAGTCGGATTTAAGGACACCCTGCGCGTGTTGTTCAAGGAAATGCGCATAGCGCTTCTGTGCAGCGTTTGCCTTGCCGCAGCGGAATTTATCAAAATCATGACGGTTGACCGATGGATCAACGGCAATGAAATCACCGTACTGGTCGCTGCGGCGGTCTCGCTCACACTGATTGTAACCGTGTTTATCGCCAAGTTGATCGGCGCGACGCTCCCGCTTGCCGCAAGCCGTGTCGGGCTGGATCCGGCCGTTGTGGCCAGCCCGTTTATCACCACGCTCGTCGATACGATTTCCCTGATTGTGTATTTCATGATGGCCTCATCTCTGCTTGGACTATGACCGTGCCTGTAGCCGATCAGTATACGGACACCGGCGTCTATTGCCGAAAGTCCGAGTTCTTTCAACTGTTTTACGGGTATATCGCCGCTAAACCGACAATATACCCGTTTTTCTTTTTATCTGAATCAACACATCAAAATTTGAACTTATCTATTGCAATCGGTACCCATCCGTGCTATATTGTAGCGGTAAACCGAAAAATAGAAAGGCCATGTCATGCATATTCTCCGCTTTTTCAAAACTCACATCGTTCTCTGTATTGCTTCACTCGCGGCCGCTATAAGCTGTATTCCGGTTCCGCCGGATAGGCAGTATCTAAGCTATATCGACCTCAAAACCATTTCCTGTCTGTTTATCACGCTCGCCGTTGTATGCGCGCTGCGCAATATCAAATTCTTTACGATTTTGGCGCGCAAGATCGTTCTGCTGACCGGAAATCTGCGTCTGCTTGCGCTCGCGCTTGTATACATCACCTTTATCGGCTCCATGCTGATTGCCAACGACATGGCGCTGATTACCTTTCTGCCGCTCGGCTATTTCGCGCTTTCGGTAACGGGAAATGAAAAATACATGGCGTATATTTTCATTCTCCAAAATATTTCCGCCAACCTCGGCGGAATGCTCACGCCGTTCGGCAACCCGCAAAATTTATATCTTTATTCGCTCTATGGGATTCCCACCGGAAAATTCATGCAAATTATGCTTGCGCCTTTTCTTGTGTCCATCGGTCTTTTAACTCTTAGCTGTATGCTGCTCGGCAAACATCCGCTCGAAATCACCGAGACATTTCCAGAACAACTCCCGGTTAAAAAAACTGTGCTTTATCTCTTGCTGTTTGCTTTTTCAATCCTCATCGTCTTTCGCATAATCCCCTACGCCGTCGGCCTTATCCTGATTCCAGCCGTGCTGTTTTTCGTTGACCGGGATGCGCTGCGCGCCGTGGACTATCCCCTGCTGCTGACCTTTGTCATGTTTTTTATCTTTGCCGGAAATCTGTCCCGTGTATCTGTCATCAACACGTTTCTGTCCTCGCTTCTAAAGAAAAGTACATTGCTTGTCTCAATATTCTCCTGCCAAGTTATCAGCAACGTTCCCTCGGCAATCCTGCTCTCCCGTTTTACCGAAAATTACCGGGAACTGCTGCTCGGCGTCAATATCGGCGGCACCGGAACACTGATTGCGTCTTTGGCAAGCCTGATTACGTTCAGCGAATTCCGGCTGCTGCAGCCAGGCGGCGCAAAGCGGTATTTCATACTGTTTTCGCTTTTAAATCTGCTGTTTCTTACCGTACTCACCACTGCGGCCTATTTGTTTTGGTGCTGAGACTGAAATTTATTTTTTACATAAGAAAAGCCGTGAGACGAATCAAATCCGCCTCACGGCATTTTTTACACGTTTATATACAATACAAAATCCGCTGTCAAATTCATCCGTCACGCACCGGCGCGTTCATCCGGTTCATACTGCCCAAGCAAAAACGGTAGCATGTCTTCTTTTTCAATATCAAACACCATCGTCAATTCCTCAAAAAGCAGTTTTTCAACATCCTTTAGGAAGCGATCATCCGCCGCCCGAAGTTTTTTACCGTTTTCAGCCAACCGCTCCTGCTGCATCAGCAAAGCTTTCATTGCCCGCATAAGATGTTCGGTGCCACCGCCGTCCACAATCTGTTTTAGACGATTCTGGCGCATCCGGTCATCGTCAATCCATTCCACCGCGCTTTCGCGGCACTTGCGGATCAATCCTCGAATCTCATCCGCGCTTTTGATATGCCGCATTTTTGCAATCAGCGTTTCACTGTCGATCGGAATATAAAACGTAGAACTTCCCGAATACGACGGATGCAAAACATAATAGGATTTACTTTCACCGCCAAAATCCCTTTCAGCTATTTCCACCAGCGTACACACACCGTGGCTGCCGTACATCACCGTATCGTTAAGCCCAAACTTTCTTTCCATGATTCCCCCCTAAAAACACAGCGCCCTCCGCTGTCCGGATCTCAGGCCGGTTTGCCCAAAATCTACATATATATTATACCACAAAATAAGGGCAAAAGAACATGGTCAAAGTTCACAAAATATACCCGGTAGATTTTAGCAAATCTACCCTTAGTCAACCATTTTTTCCTCTTTTTTCAACAATTCTTCTATCTCGCACTCATTGTAAATACGGATATTTTCTCTGTGAAGCAGCCTCGCCGTAATTCCATATCCATCTTTGAGCGTTCCGGAAAAGCTGCCGTCATAAATTTTTCCGCTGCCGCAGGATGGGCTCCTGGCTTTCAGCAGCGCCGCATGACATCCAAACAATCGAGCAAGCTTCAGCGTTTCAGCAGCGCCCTTTTCATAAGCGGCAGTCATATCCGCGCCCTTACGCGTCAAAACACTGCCGTCAACCAATTCACAAGGCGGACGGGGCGTCGGCAACCCGCCGAAAATCTCCGGACAAACCGGTATCAAATCATACCGCTGCGCCAAACGTTGAATTTCCGGAATCGGCTTTGCGCAGCCGTCATACCGACATGCAACGCCGAGCAGGCAGGCGCTGACCAGCAACTTCATTTTTTCACTCCTTTATCCGGCGGGGACGGCAATCCCTTTTCCGCTTTCCGCCCTGTTTTTTTCTGCGGCAAACGCTCCTCACGCGCTACCCGCATCCCCTCGCGCAAAAGCAGCTTTCCCATGGAAAAAATAACATCCCGCGTCTTATCGTCCAGCTTGCCGAGCGACTTGATAAAATCGAACTTATCTGCGGCAATGTCGGAAAGCGTCTCAGCATTGTTTACGGTAAAGGCTTTATAAAGCGCCTCCACCAGATCGCGCCGCTGTTCGCAGTTCATTTCAGCCACCCACGCACGCAGGGCTTTTTCCACACGTCGGCTCTCAGGCGACAGTCCCTCCGCACGAAGAAATTCTCTGCCGACAAGCTGCCATGTAAACGGATCATGCTGCCAAAGCCCGCTGCCCGTGCTTTTGACCACACGATCCACTTCCCCATGTTCGAGCAAAAGCCCGACAACCGAAAACTGCGGAACAATCGTCAAAATCCGATCCCGTATAGCCGAATATCCGTCAGACTGCATAATACGCCTCGAAAAACCGGGGCCGTCGTTATTATACACGCATACGATTCGTTTCTGTACGCGGTGCGAAGCATGGGCAGCCGCGTAAATCGCAAGATTTCCACCTTTGGAATGCCCTCCGATCCGAATCGTACCGCGCAGATTCTTAGCCGCGTCCTCCAAATACCTTCGCGCATGTTCCTGTGCGGGCACCTGCTCCATAAAACCCATATTCAAGTCTTCTTTCCACCCGATCAACGAATCGTCGGTGCCGCGGTAGGAAACATAAAAACTGCCGTCGCCGAGCAAAATGCAAAGCGCGGCAAACTGGGTCTGTACCGTTTTATCCATTATGCTTTCAAAACGAGCAAGCCGCATATCGCCGAAACGCGGACTTTTCGCCGCGCGGCGCAAAAGTTCCGGCACTTCGTCCGGAACCAGCGCGCCCATGCTTTTAGAGCGCCGATCGGGATCCGCAAAATAGCGCCTTGCAGCCTCGCGCAGTGTAATGCTTTCCCGGCGGTTCATCCCGTCCGCGATGGACTCTAAATACGCAAAAGAAAGCTGCGTCAGGATCAAATTGTCCACTTCACAAAACGGCGAAGCGTTCAGAGAAAGATCGCCCCGCCAATCAATATAATCAAGAATGTTGCTCATGCGCCCTCCGCTCTGCCGCTTCTTTGGAATAGATACAGCCGCAGTAATTCTGTCGGTACAAACCATACTCTTTTGAAAGTTCAATCGAACGCTGATAGCCGCCTTTTTTTTTGAAATCCGAAAATAAATAGCGCACGCCGTACCGCTCTGCCAACTCTCGGCCGATTTCATTCAGCGCTTCGGCGTTTTTATAAGGACTGATCGAGAGTGTTGTGCAAAAATAATCAAAACTTTGCTCCGCTGCAAAACGCGCGGTTTCTTCCAGCCTCAGCCGGTAGCATTTTTTACACCGCGCCCCGCCCTCCGGCTCCGCTTCCACCCCCCGCGCCATCTCCCAAAAGGACTCGCCGGCATATTCTTCAACGACCAATTGTACATTGCGCGCAAAAGGCGCGCTTTTTACAAGCCGTGCAAGCTCATTGGCACGATATGTATACTCGCTTTCAGGCGAAATGTTGGGATTATAAAAAAGCAGCGTAATTTCAAAATACGCCGCCAGATACTCCAGCGTATAGCTGGAACATGGTGCGCAGCAGGCATGGAGTAAAAGTCGCGGACGTGCGCCGGACTTTTTGAGTATTTCAAGCGTTTTATCCAGTTCCCGCGCATAATTTTGCATTTTCCAATCCCCCTTTCCCCTTTGACGTACTTTTTCCACACAAGCTTTCCATTGTTTTTATTATAACCTTTGACCGGTCAAATAGCAATAAAAATTTTAAAAAGCGCTTGCCCGGCAAACAAACGGATTTTCAGAACGAAGTTTCAGACAAAGCATAAACCCAATGGAAAGCGCAAAAAATCTCAAAATACGCATTTACTTTTGACAAAGCACGTGCTACAATCTATTCACATGTAAGCCAAGGAGAAAAATCATGTCTATAGAAAAAGTCAAAAATTATCTCAGCAAGTTCGGCGCAGACGACAGGATACAAGAATTCAGCGTTTCAAGCGCGACGGTTCCGCAAGCTGCCGCTGCGCTCGGCTGCAGCGCGGCGCGAATCGCAAAGACCCTATCTTTTTCTTCACCGAACGGCGCGCTTCTGATTGTAACGGCAGGCGATGTAAAAATCGACAACCGCAAATTCAAGGATACATTCCATGTAAAAGCGACCATGCTTGCGCCAAGCGAAGTAGAAGCTGAAATCGGCCATGCGATCGGCGGAGTCTGTCCTTTTGCCGTTCATCAAGGCGTTCGGATTTATCTTGATATGTCCCTCCGCCGCTTTGAAACCGTCTTTCCGGCCTGCGGCTCCTCAAACAGCGCAATTGAACTGACCATACCTGAGCTTGAGCGTTTTTCCGGCTCTTCCGACTGGGTAGACGTATGCAAAGCGCGTGAAGGCTGAGCGCCGAATATTTTTTCCCGGCCAAAATCAAATTCCGCAAGACAGAAAAGCGACGCGGTCTCCCGCGTCGCTTCAATACAAAACGCTTATAAAATTTTTCGGTAAAATAAAGTCGCGCGTACCGTTTGCAAAAAATACGAAATATATTTCCTATACCAAAAAAACAGCGTCCCCAAGTGCGCTCAGCAGCGCGGGCAACTCAGACAAGCCTTTCACCGCAAGTCCCGCCCGTTCCGGCCTGCCGTACCCGTAAGCCGCATGAATAAAAGAAATTCCGGCGCTTGCCGCCGCCAGAGCATCTCCGTTTGTGTCGCCCACATAAACGGCGTTCGTCAATCCGTGCCGCGCAACAATGCGGCGGATATTTTCCGCCTTGGAACAACCGGTCATGCCGGGGCAGAGAAAATCCGCAAAATAGCGGTCAAAGCCGTAATACTCCAAGAATATTTCAATATATCCGGCCTGGCAATTGCTGACGATATAAAGCGCATATTCATCCTGCAAACGGCGAAGCGCGTCCTCAGTGCCTGGAAAAAGGGGCGCGCCATGCGCTCGAAGCGTTTCATGCTCATAGACAATACAGCGTTCAATCATCTCATCAACGCGCGTGTCGGACAGATTGCGCGGAAGCATCATACGGCCGATGTCATGCAGCAAATTTCCCATAAAGCGCATCATATCTTCGCCGCTGATCTGCAATTTAAAATCCGGCAAAGTTCGCAGCGCGCGATTCCACGACGCTGTCACAACGTGCGCGCTGTGCCAAAGCGTACCGTCAAGATCAAATAAAATGCCTTTTTTCACAGCGTCGCCCCCGCAATCTGACGAATTACTTCACCTGCAATCACAAGGCCGCAGACGCTCGGAACAAATGAAATGCTGCCGACTGTCTTTTTACCGGGTTCAACCGCTTCGGCCTCACATATCAAAGGCCTCGGCGGCTCATCCGACCAAACGACCCTCAATTTTGAAATTCCCGCCTCGCGACAGAGCTTTCGCATAATTTTAGCCAGCGGGCAAACAGACGTCTCATAAATATCGCCGACCGAAAATCGGGTCGGATCCAGTTTGTTTCCCGCACCCATTGAAGAAATCACCGGCACGCCGCAATCTTTCGCCCGGCAAATAATTTCAAGCTTTGCCGCCGTATCGTCCACCGCGTCGATGATATAAGTATATTTTGAAAATTCAATTCCTGCGGTATTTTGCGCTGTAAAAAAGGCTTCAACCGCCAAAATATCGCAGGACGGCCGAATGCGAAGCAGTTCTCGGCGTGCAACCGCCGCTTTGTTTTGCCCGAGCGTATCCACCGCAGAAAAATTTTGCCGGTTCAGATTGCTCTCACAATACACATCGCCGTCCACCAAAGTCAGCGCGCCGACGCCTGCGCGAACAAGCGCCTCGGCGCAGCTTGCACCCACTCCGCCAACGCCAAACAGCAGCACGCGCGCATTTTTCAAGTTTTCAACGCCCACGGCGCCGAGCAGCAGCCGTGTGCGCATATCCATATCCGCCATGTTGATCTCCTCTGCGATCCGTCTTTGAGAATGCATACCGTATTCTCTTGCTTATCCCTTATTCTAACACAACATGCCTGCAAAGTAAACAAACTTCTGCGTATCTTGAAAACTTTATATTTTTTCAGTCTGAAAAAGCACTTGACAAAGCGCCGGACATATGATAGCATAAAAACAGCGTTGATGGGAACAGTAGGCATTTTGATTTCTTCAGAGAGGAGCCGGACGGTGCAAGGCTTCGATTGAAAAGCGCCGAACCCGTCCCGGAGCATCGCGGCGATGAACCGCGCGGTAGCCGACCGTTACAACGGCATAGAGTGCGGAGTTTTGATTCCGAATTCGGGTGGTAACACGGAAATTTTTCGTCCCGGCTTTACAGCCGGGACTTTTTATTTTGGAGGTATACATGAAACTGAATCAACTTGTCGGCGACCGTTTCAAAGAACGTCCCGCCGGCGCTGTTATTGACAGCCATGCGCTGATGCTTCGCGGCGGCTACATGAAATTTGTAGCGAGCGGAATTTTCTCTCAATTTCCGCCGCTTCTTCGGACATGCAAGAAGATCGAAGCCATTATTCGCGAGGAAATGAACGCCGTTGACGGTCAGGAAGTGCTCTTCCCTGTAACCATGCCCGCCGCTCTCTGGGAGGAATCGGGCAGATACAATTCTATCGCTTCCGAACTGCTGCGCTTCAAAGACCGCAACGATGTTCCGATGGTGCTCGGCATGACGCATGAGGAAGCCGCAGTGCATCTTGTGCGCGAATACGGCGCAAGCTACTCCAAATATCCGTTTATGATCTACCAGATTCAAACCAAGTTCCGCGACGAAGCGCGCCCGCGCGCGGGCATGATCCGCGTGCGCGAATTTACCATGAAAGACGCATATTCTTTCCACACCTCAATGGCGGATCTGGAAGCCTATTATGCCCGCTGCCACCGCGCCTACGAGCGTATTTTTGAACGCGCGGGCGTTCCCGAAGTTGTTTCGGTGCTCTCGGACTCCGGCATGATGGGCGGCAGCATTTCGCATGAATTCATGCTGCTGACGCCGATCGGCGAAGATACCATCGTCACCTGCTCCGCCTGCGGCTACAGCGCCAACATGGAAGCCGCTCCATGCATTACAGAACCCGCCAAAGAAGAACCTTTGGACGAACTGAAGCTTGTCCACACACCGGGCGCGCACACCATCGAAGCGCTCTGCGAATTTCTTTCGATCTCGCCGCGCAAAACTGCAAAAGCAGTTGTATACCAGGAAAATCAGACCGATGAATACATCATCGTGTTCACGCGCGGAGACCTCGACGTAAACGAAACCAAGCTCCGCAACTGCCTCGGTAAAGAGATTCATCCCGCCGTCATTACCGAAGAATCAGGTATCGTTGCCGGCTTTATCGGCGCGGTTAACTTCACCAAAAAGGCAAAAATACTGTTTGACAGTTCCTTAAAGGGCGTCAAGAATCTCGTCTGCGGAGGAAACCGCGTCGATTATCATTACACCGGCTTCAACGCGGAACGCGATCTCGGCGAAATCGAATATCACGATTTGTCCAAAGCCTATGTCGGCGGCATCTGCCCGCACTGCGGCAAGAATGCGCTTGACGTAAGCAACGGAATCGAGGTCGGCAACATTTTCCAACTCGGCACAAAATACACGGCCAGCATGGGAATGACATATTTAGACGAAAACGGCGAAAGCAAAAATCCCATTATGGGTTGCTATGGCATCGGTATCGGACGGCTTGCCGCATCGGTATGCGAGGCGCATCATGACGACTACGGACCGATCTGGCCGATTTCCATCGCCCCCTGGCAGGTTCACCTCTGCTGTGTACGCGCCGACGATGCGGACTGTCACGCATTTGCGGACAGGCTGTACAATGACCTGCAAAATGCCGGCGTCGAAGTCATTTACGATGACCGCGATGTTCGCGCTGGCGTAATGTTCTCGGACGCTGATCTGCTCGGAACGCCGGTGCGTGTGATTGTCAGTCCCCGCAACATGAGCGAGGGCATTGTTGAAATTTCGACCCGAGACAAAACGATTCAACTGAAAACACCGCTCGACAACGCCGCCGCAAAAATACAGGAGATCATTCGTATTCTGTATGCCGCCATTAACGAAAAGGTGCGCGAGCGGCAATAACCCGGATCAGTACGCATATTTCCGTTTACTTTTATCAGCAGACATAAAACCGTCTTTCGCAAAAGCACTGGCCTATGCGAAAGACGGTTTCTTTTATCCATATCTAAGATTTTTTGTATTCCGCAAAAAATCAAACTGAATTTTCCGCAAAGCGACATGCACAATTTTAACACGGAGGTTCCGGTTCCCGGCGCTTTGGTTACGCTAAATACGCGACCGCCTCAATTTCACAACACGCACCTTTTGGCAACGAACGAACGGCGACGCAGCTTCTTGCCGGCGGATGATTTGGAAAATACTTTGCATACACCGCATTAAATACGGCAAAATCAGACATATTCACCAGATAACAGGTTGTTTTCACGACCTGTTCATAACCTGCACCCGCCGCTTCCAGGATTGAACCGATATTGAGAAGCGCCTGCTCGGCTTCTACCTCAATACCGCCCCTCACCAGCTGACCATCGGCCGGACAAAACCCGCACTGTCCGGAAGTAAAAAGAAAATTTCCGCATACAACGCCCTGCGCATACGGTCCCACTGCTTCAGGCGCGTTGTTGGTTTGAATCTCTCTCATTGGACTTGTCTCCTTTCCATATTTTAACCTGCGATAAAATAATACCGCAGAAAATCAGCGCGCAGCCCATATAACCGCGCCATCCCATATACTCATGGAGCAGCAGCCAGCCGCCGATTGCCGCAAACACCGATTCTGTACAGAGAATAATCGAAGCCAAAGCAGGTTCCGTGCCGCGCTGCCCGATGACCTGACAGGTGTACGCTACGCCGACCGACATGATACCGCAATACAAAACCGGGATTTTGGCTTCGATCACCGCTTCCATTGTAATTTCCTCAGTAAACAGTGCGCAGACTACGCAGAGCAGACCGCATACAAGAAACTGCACCATGGAAAATTTCAGCGGACTGACTTTTGCAGCATAGCGGTCAATCACTACAATATGCGCCGTCCAGAAAAACGAACCGATGACCAACACCAAATCTCCGACACCGGCCGGTTCTATACCGTTTGCAAAGCTGACAAAATAAAGCCCAATCACAGCGACTACGGCGCCGATCCACGCCTCGGGCCGAATCTTTTGATGCATAAACAAACCGCACAGCGGGACAAATACCATATATAAACCGGTAATAAAGCCCGCTTTGCCCGCGCTGTCGGTTAAAAGAATGCCGTACTGCTGAAGAGAAGAGGCGGCAAATAAAATGACGCCGCAAAGCGCGCCAAGCCAAACCGTTTTTTTGAACTTTTCACCGCGCATTTTTTCCCGTTCAAAGATCAAAATCACCGGGATCAGCGACAAAACGCCAAGGAAGAAACGAATGCCGTTAAACCAAAACGCACCGAGAGAATCTCCGCCGATATTTTGAAAAGCAAAAGCAAATCCCCAAATCAAAGCGGTCAAAAACAAAGTTCCGATATATTTAGGACTGTTTTTTTTCATATTTTTCACCATTTTTAAACGAAATATATCCTATTTTATCCTATTCGCGCCGCTTTGTCAATTGACCGTCCGCACTTTTGTAGGCCGCTACAGCCGCCCTGCCGACATCCCTAAAATTTTTGGGCAGTTTTATTAGGGTAAAAACCGTATTATTTAAAAATCATGATTCGGCCGCCTCAGAACAAGCTTTCATCGCGTCTTTCGGCGCTTTGCCGCAGCGCGCTTATGCATCCGCGAAATCATTCCGCCGGTAGATTGAGTTCAGTACGTTTGCACCGGTATTCCGCATCCATTCCACGCTCTAAGCGAAAAACGAGCAGCAGCCTTGAAACTATAGCGAGGATACCGACACCACAATCTATTAATAGCTCAGAGACGGCGCAACAATTGCCGGTGCAACAAACGACCAGCATACCCTTATTTCACAGAATGGCGGCAAAATCATTTCGGTAATTGTAAGCAATACGGCCATTCTGCGCCAAGAACGCTTGTGCCCAGCAGTAGAAAAATCGGCTTGTATGACTTCCGCTGTTTCGGCCATTGTACAAAAAAAGCAACACGACTGTGTTGCTTTTTTGATAAACCTTACTCTGCTGCAGGCGCAGCCGTCTCGGCAGTTGCCGCTTCGACAGCGGATGTATCATCTTTCTTCGCCGCAGGTTTTTTTTCAGAAGTTTTCTTCGCAGTTGCTTTCTTTGCGGGTTTCTCCGGCTCCGCAGCAACCGCTGCTGGAATCAGACGAATAATCGCCATCTCGGCAGCATCGCCTCTGCGAGGACCGATCTTGAAAATCTGCGTATATCCGCCGTTACGGTCGGAATATTCCGGGGCAATCGTATCAAACAGTTTTTTAACAACGCTCTCCTTGGTGATAAACGCAAGCGCCTGACGGCGGGATGCGAGCGTGTTTTTCTTTCCGAGCGTAATCATCTTTTCGGCAAGCGGTCTGACCTCTTTTGCTCTGGTCAGCGTCGTCTCGACCGAACCGTTTTCAAGCAGATATGTTACCATCCCTCTGAGCATAGCTTTTCTATGATCGGTAGGTCTGCCAAGTTTTCTAGTTCCGGGCATTGTAAAATTCCCTCCTTATCGTATTTGTGCGCAGGATGCGCCTTTGTTTACTCTTCCTCGCTCTTGAGTTCGAGGCCGAGTACCTGAAGCTTATGAATGACTTCCTCAAGCGATTTCTTTCCGAGATTTTTCACCTTGATCATCTCGCTCTCAGTCCGGTTAGTCAAATCCTCAACCGTATTGATTCCGGCGCGCTTCAGGCAATTAAAGCTACGCACGGATAAGTCAAGATCTTCAATGGTCATCTCAAGGACTCTGTCTCTCTTGGTCTCTTCACGCTCGACCATGATCTCCGCTTTTCTAGCCTCGTCTGACATATCGACAAACAAGTTGAGATGCTCGTTGAGTATCTTGGCGCCCAGAGAAACCGCTTCTTTCGCAGAAATCGTTCCATTCGTCTTTACATTGAGCGTCAATTTATCATAATCGGTGATATTGCCGACGCGCGTATACTCCACATTATACTGCACTTTATATACGGGCGTAAATATGGAATCGGTAAAAATCAAACCGATCGGCGCGCTGGTTTGTGACGAAGCGTTATAAATCTGCTTGTTTTTCTCCTGTGAAACATAGCCTCTGCCGTGGTCAAAAGTCAGTTCCATATAGAAACGCGCATTTTCCACCACGGTTGCAATATGATGCTTCGGATTTAAAATCTCAATATCCGCATCTGAAGCAATATCTCCGGCCGTAACCTCACATGCACCGGTTACATCAATAACAACCGTCTTAGGCGTAGCGCTGTAGAGTTTCGCAACAATACCTTTCACGTTGAGAACAATCTCAGTCACGTCTTCTTTGACGCCCGGCACAGTTGAAATTTCATGAAGCACGCCGTCAATTTTTATGCTGCATACCGCAACTCCGGGGAGCGAATTGAGAAGCACCCTGCGCAGCGAATTTCCGAGCGTTGTGCCGTAACCCCGCTCAAGGGGTTCCACAACAAACGTCCCTTCGCTGCCGTCTTCGCTGATATCAACAAGATTTATATTGGGCTTTTCTATTTCAATCATTTCGTACCCTCCTTGAAATCAAATCATGCAATCTGTCATTTCGTTGTCCCGCTGGGGATAAGATTTTGCATTTTGCCGCGCAAATGACCGGAGCCGCGCTCCAAAACACCATATGCGGGCAGGAGGCGGTATTACTTGGAATAGAACTCAACGATCAGCTGTTCATTGATATCAAAGTCGATATCCTCTCTTGCAGGAAGCGCCACGACTTTCGTCGTACCATTTTCCGCATTCACATCCAGCCACTTCGGCGTGTGCTTTCCGACGCCCTCTTCGAGAAGAGCCTTAATCTTTGCACTGTCGGTGCTGTTTTCGCTGATGGTGATTACATCGCCGACCTTAACACGAATAGATGGAATATTCGCCTTTTTGCCGTTGATTTTAAAATGGTTATGCAACACAAGTTGTCTTGCTTCCGCACGGCTGCTTGCCATACCCATTCTGTAAACAACATTGTCCAGACGAGTTTCCAAAAGAATAAGCAGGTTTTCACCCGTCATGCCTTCTTTAGCGTCCGCAATTTCAAAATAATTTTTGAACTGCTTCTCCAAAAGGCCATAATATCTTCTGGCTTTCTGTTTTTCACGCAGATGCATACCATACTCGCCGATTTTTTTGCGTGCGTCACCATGCTGTCCCGGAACTTTGTTTCTGCGATCAATCGCACATTTGCCAGAAGTGCAGCGCTCGCCTTTGAGGTAAAGCTTTACACCCTCTCTGCGGCACAGTTTGCAAACAGGACCTGTATATCTTGCCATTTTGTTGTACCTCCTTTAAAATTACACGCGTCTGCGCTTAGGCGGACGGCAGCCGTTGTGCGGGATCGGCGTAACATCTTTGATCATCGTGATGTCGAGACCGACTGTCTGAAGCGCACGGATCGCCGATTCACGTCCCGAACCGGGTCCCTTAACATACACTTCTACGGTTTTCATACCGTGATCCACTGCGATTTTTCCGGCCTGCTCCGCTGCGGTCTGAGCGGCAAAAGGAGTTGACTTTCTGGAACCCTTAAAGCCCAGTTCTCCAGCGGAGGCCCAAGACACCGCGTTCCCCTCGGTATCGGTAATCGTAATGATGGTATTGTTAATGGTCGATTGAATATGTGCGGCGCCTTTTTCAACATTTTTACGCTCGCGGCGCTTTTTGATAACCTTTTTTACTGCCTTAGCCATCTTTATGTTGTCACTCCTTTACTTCTTCTTATTGGCGATGGTCTTTGCGGGACCTTTGCGCGTTCTGGCGTTCGTCTTCGTGCGCTGGCCTCTGACAGGCAGGCCTTTTCTGTGACGAATGCCCCGGTAGCAGTTGATTTCTACCATGTTCTTGATGTTAAGCGCAACGTTGCGGCGAAGATCGCCCTCAACGGTGTAATGCGCCTCAATCTCATCGCGGAGTTTTGCTACATCCGCTTCGCTGAGGTCTTTTGCGCGGGTGTCAGGATTGATACCGGTTTTTGCCAGGATATCCTGCGCGCTTTTCTGACCGATGCCGTAGATGTATGTCAGCGCGATCTCCACACGCTTTTGATTTGGAATATCAACACCAGCTATACGAGCCATTTGTGTAATCCACCCTTTCTTTGGTTTCTGTCATAAACAGTTCTCTGGTATAATGGGATTTGCTCAGCCCTGCTTTTGTTTATGCTTGGGATTTTCGCAAATAACCATTACTTTACCTTTTCTCCTGACGATCTTGCATTTTTCGCAGATCTTCTTGACGGAAGGCTTAACTTTCATTGTTTATCTTCCTTTCATAATGGTTTGATTATTTCATGCGCCAGGTGATACGTCCTTTGGTCAGGTCGTATACGGATACCTCGATGGTCACCCTGTCACCGGGCAATATTCTGATATAATTCATCCGGAGTTTTCCTGAGATATGTGCGTTGACAATATGTCCATTCGGAAGTTTTACCTTGAAATTGGCATTTGGAAGTGCTTCCACAACAACCCCCTCAAACTCCATAACATCATCTTTCGGCAGAATAATCCCTCCTGTTCACCGCAAATTCATACTCTGATATGCGTTTATACAGTCCGTTGTTACTGAGCGGAATCGCAAGCGGTTCCGCATCTGTAAAGGACAAGTGCTTCAGCCGTTTTTTCTTCGGCTTTTCAATACGCCTGAGTCTGCCGTCGGCAATCAACACGAAATCCTCGTCCAATATTCCGACTACGCAAAACAGCCTTTTTTTATCCCTGCCGCACTTGGAATATGCGAGCAGTCCTATACAATTGTCCTTCATTTCACATCTGTAAGCAGCACCGGACCGTCGTCCAGAATAGCGACTGTATGCTCATAATGCGCCGACAGCTTGCCGTCCGCCGTTTTTACCGTCCAGCCGTCTGCCAGTTCGCGCACATCACATACGCCCTCATTGACCATCGGCTCAATCGCAATCACCATACCGGCGTAAAGCCGGGCTCCCCTGCCGGGTGTACCGAAATTCGGCACCTCCGGCGCTTCATGCAGTTCGTGTCCTACGCCATGGCCGACATATCTGCGGACAACGCTGTACCCGTTTTCACGCGCATACGCGTCAATAGCCGCTCCGATGTCGCCAATCCTGTATCCGACCAGCGTCTGCGAAAGCCCGCGATAGAAGCTTTCTTTCGTTGCTTCAATCAGCCGCCGCGCGTTTTCGCTTACGCTGCCGACGGGGAAAGTGCGGGCACTGTCCCCGTGAAAGCCGCCGATAAACGCCCCAACATCAATTTTGACAATGTCACCTTCCTCCAAAACACGCTTTTTGGAAGGGATTCCGTGGATCACTTCATCATTGATGCTGATACAGGCGCTCCCCGGAAATCCGGAATAGCCAAGGAAAGAGGGGGATGCGCCGCACTTCACAATATAATCGTGAATCACACGATCCAACTCCCAGGTCGAGACGCCGGGGCGCACATGTTCCTCTGCAACCAGCAGCGCCTCGCCGGTAATTCTGCCCGCGCGCTTCATCTGTTCGATCTGCGCAGCATTCTTGAGTTGAATCATGGTTACACCCCGATGGCTTTCAGCGTCAACGCCGTCGTATCCTCCAGGTGTTCCTGCCCGTCAACCGTTTTCAGAATTCCTTTACGCTGATAATAGGCTTCAAGCGGCTCCGTCTCGGTGTGATAAACGGTAAGACGTTTGCGGACGACTTCCGGGCAATCATCTTTGCGGACAGACAGCTTTTCACCGCAATGCCCGCAGGACTCTCCCTTTTCAGAGGGATTAAAACGAACATGATAAGTTGCGCCGCAGGAAGGGCATACGCGCCGTCCGCTCATGCGCTCCACAATCACATCATCAGCGACATTGATATTAAGCACCAAATCAATTTCAATGCCCATTTTATCAAGCGCCTCAGCCTGCGCAATCGTTCTCGGAAAGCCGTCCAGGATAAACCCTTTTTGACAATCCGGTTCTGCCAGACGCTCGCGGATAATGCCGATCACAATATCGTCCGGAACCAGTTTGCCCGCCTCGGTATACGCCTTCGCAGCCAACCCCATTTCCGTACCCTCGCTCAAAGCCTTGCGAATGATCGCACCGGTTGAAATTGTGGGGATTCCAAGTTTGTCAGATACAATCTCCGCCTGCGTACCTTTTCCCGCGCCCGGTGCGCCTAAAAATATAATTTTCATGCTATACCTCTGCTAACTTTGCCGAAATCATTCAAGGAATCCCTTGTAATGCCGCATCGTCATCTGCGCCTCGATCTCTCTGGAAGTCTCAAGCGCAACGCCGACTACAATCAGAAGCGAAGATCCGCCGAATGCAATACCGGCAAACGTCTCGCTGGAAATTACATTCAGAATCATCGGGAAGATTGCGATCACGCCAAGGAAAATGGCGCCGATAAGCGTAATTTTAGACAAAATCTTGGAAATATAATCAGATGTGGGCTTGCCGGGGCGAATACCCGGAATAAAGCCGCCGTTTTTCTTGAGATTATTGGCTACCTCAACCGGATTGAACGAAATTGCAATATAAAAATACGCAAAAGCGATAATCAAAATGAAGTAAATGATGATATAAACCGGTGAAGTGGTGTCAAAAATATTTTTAACACCGTTATAGAAACTCTTGCCGAAACCCGCCGTAGTCGGTTCCTTGATAAACATCAAAATGGTCGCGGGAAGCGAGCAGATTGAGCTTGCAAAGATAATCGGCATTACGCCCGTCATATTCAGCTTAATCGGAAGTACTGAGCTTTGACCGCCGTACATCTTTCTGCCGACTACGCGCTTTGCATACTGCACGGGAATCTTGCGCTCGCTCTCCGTGAGGAAAACGACAACGCCGACCAGCGCAACCGTAAACGCGATAACAGCAAGAAGAAAGAGCACGCCCCAAAGAATTCCGACGCCGCCGGCTTTCATCCAGCCGTAAGCCGTTGTCCACATGGAACCAATCATGGAAGGCAGACGGGAAATGATGTTGGCAAAGAGAATAATGGAAATACCGTTTCCGATGCCGCTCTCATTGATTTTTTCCGCCAGCCACATGACAAGCGCCGCACCCGCGCAATAGCAGGCTATGATAACCAACGCGCTGAACCAGCCGGTATTGGTCAGAATGCCGTAGTTTTTCATCAGCATATAATATCCGAAGCTGGTAATAAGCGCAAGGGCAACCGTCACATATCGAGTAATGACATTGAGCTTTTTCTTGCCTTCCTCGCCCTCTTTGGAGAGTCTCTCCAGCGCGGGAACGGCAATAGTCAGAAGCTGAATCACAATGGACGAGGTAATATAAGGTGACACGCCAAGCGCAAAGAGCGTCGCTTGAGCGAACGCGGATCCCGATAGAATATTGAAGTAATCGAAAATCGTACCCGCGTTTGCCTGGATTGTATAGGCCATGATGTTGGAATCAACATACGGCACCGGAATCGCAACGCCTATGCGGTAGAGCAGAATGATAAACAACGTAAACAGAAGCTTATTTCTCAGCTCTGGGATCTTGAATGCGTTCTTAAATGTCTGAAACATTTATACCACCTCGATCTTTCCACCTGCTGCTTCTATCTTTTCTTTGGCACTCGCCGAAAAGACTGCTGCTTTCACAGTGATTTTTTTGGCAAGTTCTCCTTTGCCCAATACTTTGAGCGCCTCTTTCGGCTGGCTTACCACGCCCGCCTCTACAAGTGCTGCAAGGTCAACCGTATCGCCGTCCTGATAACGGTTCAGCGCCTCCACGTTTACAACAGAGTACTCTTTCGCAAATCTATTGTAAAAACCTCTCTTCGGAAGCTTTCTATACAGCGGAAGCTGACCGCCCTCAAAACCGGGACGCACACCGCCGCCCGAACGGGCATTCTGGCCTTTATGGCCTTTGCCGGCGGTTTTGCCGTTTCCGGAACCGGGTCCTCTGCCCTTGCGCCATACAGGCGTCGTTGAGCCGGGAGCCGGTGAAAGTTCATGAAGCTTCATGAATGTTCCTCCTTTGTTGGATTTAACGTCTCATTTTCGTTTTATATTTCTATAAAACTTAAACAGTCTCAATCTTAACAAGGTGGGAGATTACCTTTACCTTGCCGTCAAGAACCGCATCGTTGTCGTGAACAATGCTGTCTCCGATCTTATTGAGTCCGAGCGATTTCGCAGTCGCTTTCTGGTTTGGCTTTGCGCCGATCAGGCTTTTTGCCAGTACAACTTTAACCTTTTCCATAGCTGCGCCTCCTTATGCCCTAACGTCGTCAACGCTCTTATCGCGGATCGCAGCAACCTGCTCAGCCGTTCTGAGTGCTTTCAGACCCTCGAAAGTCGCTTTGACAACATTGGTGGGATTGTTGGAGCGGAGACACTTCGCACGAATGTTCTTGATACCTGCAAGCTCAAGTACGAGACGCACGGCGCCGCCCGCAATGATACCGGTACCGGGTGCGGCGGGCTTGAGCAAAACTCTGCCGGCGCCGAACTCGCCGATGATCTCATGCGGGATCGTCGAACCCTTGCGGGATACGGTAATCATATTCTTTTTGGCGTCCTCGATTCCTTTGCGGATTGCATCCGGAACCTCCGCCGCCTTTCCAAGGCCATAGCCGACCTTGCCGTTTTTATCACCCACGACCATAATCGCGGTAAAACGGGCGATACGACCGCCTTTTACGGTTTTGGAAACACGGTTGAGTGCTACCAGACTTTCGCTGTATTCCGAATCTCTGGAAGACTCGTTTCTGTTATAAGCCATGTTTTTTCTCCTTTAGATTTTGTATGAAATCGAATTTCAAACAGCGTACAAACCGGACTCAGAACTTCAGTCCGCCCTCGCGGGCACCCGAAGCCAGTTCCGATACGCGTCCGTGATAAAGGTAGCCACCGCGGTCGAACACGACTGCGGAAATGCCCTTTGCGATCGCGCGCTCCGCGATCATTTTTCCAACTTCTTTTGCCGACTCCTTGTTGCCGCCGTGTCCCTTGAAATCTTTTTCAAGGCTGGAAGCGGATACGAGGGTCACGCCCTTGTCATCATCGATAATTTGTGCGGAAATATTCGCATTGGAACGATAAACGCAAAGACGGGGCGTCTCAGCCGTTCCGGAAATTTTCGCGCGAACTCTCTTATGTCTCTTGAGGCGCTGCGCGTTTTTATCCTGCTTGGAAACCATCTGTGTCCACTCCTTTCATTATTTACCGGTTTTTCCGGCTTTACGGCGAATCCTCTCGTCGGAATACTTGATTCCCTTGCCGAGGTACGGCTCAGGCGGTCTCTTTTCGCGGATCTGCGCCGCGATCTGACCGACTGCCTGCTTGTCAATGCCGCTTACAATAATCGTGTTGGCATCCGGCACGTCAAATGTAATGCCGTCGGTCTCCTCAAAATAAACGGGATGCGAGTATCCAAGACTGAGCGTCATTTTCTTGCCGGCCTTTTCTACTTTATAACCAACACCGTTAATTTCAAGCTTTTTGGAAAAACCGCTTGTTACACCGGTCACCATGTTTTGAATGACCGCACGGGTCAAACCGTGCAATGCTCTGATCTCTTTGTCATCGGAAGCACGGGTTACCAAAATCTCGCCGCCCTCCTGCTTGATCTCAAGGCAGGGTGAAAACGACTGCTTCAGCGTCCCCTTGGGTCCTTTGACTTCCACTGCGTTGCCCTCGCCTATCGTAACCGTAACGCCGGCGGGAACAGGAATGGGCATTCTACCAATTCTTGACATAATCTGTTACCCTCCTTACATTACCATACAAAGGCAAGCACTTCGCCGCCGACATTCTCTTTGCGAGCCTGTTTGTCGGTCATGATGCCCTTAGATGTAGAAACGATCGCAATACCGAGGCCGTTCATAACCTTGGGCATATCGTCACAGTTCGAATAAACGCGGAGGCCGGGCTTGGAAACGCGGCGCAGACCGTGAATAACTTTCTGTTTACCGACATATTTCAGCGAAACACGGATCATCCCCTGTTTGCCGTCCTCAACAATCTGATACCCTTTGATGTAGCCCTCGCTCTGAAGAATGTCAGCGATCGCTCTCTTCATATTGGACGCAGGAATGTCCACCGTTTCATGCTTTGCGTTGTTCGCGTTGCGGATACGGGTGAGCATATCTGCGATTACGTCTGAAATCTGCATTTTGATTTCCTCCTTATGCAAGTTATCAATGCTTGCTGCCGGGGCTATGCCCGGCGGCGAATCGGTGGTTAAAGCATTTGCTTTCCTTCCGATAAGATGGGAGTTTTGCCGGTCTTACCAGCTTGCTTTCTTCACACCCGGAATCTGTCCTTTATAGGCCAGTTCACGGAAACAGATACGGCAGATGCCGTACTTGCGGAGATAAGCATGGGGACGGCCGCAGATCTTGCATCTGTTATATTCTCTGGTGGAAAACTTCTGCGCTTTCTGCTGCTTTAAAATCATAGATTTCTTTGCCATCTGATTTCCCCTCCTTATTTCGCAAACGGAGCGCCCATCAATGAGAGCAGCTCTCTTGCTTCTTCGTCGGTATTCGCGGTCGTGACAAACACGATGTCCATGCCGCGGATCTTATCGACCTTATCATACTCGATTTCAGGGAAAATCAGCTGCTCCTTGAGACCGAGCGCATAGTTGCCTCTGCCGTCGAACGCATTGGGATTAATGCCCTTAAAGTCACGAACGCGGGGAAGAGCCAAATTGAAGAGTTTATCCATAAACTCATACATATTCTCGCCGCGGAGCGTAACCTTTACGCCGATCTTCACGCCCTCACGAAGCTTGAAGTTTGCAACCGACTTCTTTGCATAGGTCGGAACCGCTTTCTGACCGGTAATCATCGTAATTTCCTCGATAACGCTGTCGATCACCTTGGAATTTTCCTTGGCGTCTCCCGCACCGACGTTAACCACGATCTTATCCAGTTTCGGAATCTGCATGGGGCTCTTGTAAGAGAACTTTTTCATCAGTGCCGGCGCGACGTCATTTTTGTACATTTCTGCATATCTGGACATAGTTCACCGCACCTCCTTAAAGTTCAGCGCCGCACTTGACGCATACACGGACCTTTTTGCCGTCTACGGTCTTGTGAGCCGCTCTTGTCGCTTTGTCGCACTTTGCGCAGTAAAGCTGAACCTTATCCGCGTAAATTGCGCCCTCGACCTTCATAATACCGCCCGCTTCGCCCTGTTTACGGGGCTTTGCGTGCTTGGTGACGATGTTGACGCCGTCAACAATCACCTTTCTCTCCTTGGGAGAGACTGTGAGGACTTTACCCTTCTTGCCTTTATCGTCGCCGGAAATAACAATAACGGTATCGTCTTTCTTTACATGAAGCTTTTCTGCCATTTTCGTTACCTCCTCCGATTAAAGAACTTCAGGAGCAAGAGACAGGATTTTCAGAAAATCTCTGTCGCGGAGCTCTCTGGCCACGGGCCCGAAAATACGGGTTCCTCTTGGCGTATTGTCATCTTTGATTATCACCGCTGCATTTTCGTCGAATTTGATGTAAGAGCCGTCCGCACGGCGGAGCCCCTTAACGCTTCTGACGACGACTGCCTTGACCACGTCGCCCTTTTTGACAACGCCGCCCGGAGCCGCTTTTTTCACGGTGCAAACCACGATATCACCGATGTTCGCATATCTGCGGCCGGTTCCGCCCAGAACGCGAATACACATCAGTTCCCTGGCGCCGGTATTATCGGCAACCTTCATATATGTTTGCTGCTGAATCACTTAGCGTATCCTCCTTTTTTCAGCAAGTACTTTGACCTGCCTACTGTTTTGGGCTTTTATTTAGCCTTTTCAATTATGGACACGAGTCTCCACCGCTTGGTTGCGGAAAGAGGTCTTGTCTCCATTACATACACCTTGTCGCCGATACCGCACTCGTTCTTCTCGTCATGCACATGAATCTTTGTGGTGTGCTTGATGATTTTGCCGTATTTGGGATGCTTGACATTGTCTTCAATTGCAACGACAATCGTCTTGTCCATCTTGTCACTGACAACTCGACCGACTCTTGTTTTTCTAAGATTTCTTTCCATCTTCATTCACCCCTTATGCGTTCTTCTCTTGAAGAACGGTCATTACGCGCGCAATATCCTTCTTCACATCCGAAATTCTGTGCGGATTCTCAAGCTGGTTGATCGCGTGCTGGAAACGGAGATTAAAAAGCTCGCTTTTCAGTTCTTTAAGCTTTGCCTGGAGCTGGTCGGCAGTCATGTCTCTGAGTTCCGTAACTTTCATGGCTTATACCTCCCCACCCTCTGTTGTTTCCTTCTTTACAAACTTGCACTTGATCGGCAGTTTATGGCCGGCAAGACGCATAGCTTCTCTCGCGATCTCCTCGCTCACGCCGTCCATCTCGAACAGCACACGTCCCGGCTTGACCACGGATACCCAGTACTCAGGCGAACCTTTACCGGAACCCATGCGGGTTTCAGCAGGCTTTTCGGTAATCGGCTTGTCAGGGAAAATCTTAATCCAAACCTGACCGCCGCGGCGGATGTAACGTGTCATTGCGATACGAGCCGCTTCAATCTGATTGCTGGTAATCCATGCGGGTTCCAGGGCAACAAGGCCGTACGTACCATTGGAAATGGTGTTGCCGCGCATAGCCTTACCGGTCAGTCTGCCGCGGTGTACGCGACGGTACTTGACTCTCTTTGGCATCAACATTATCGGCTGCCCCCTTCCGCTTTATTGTTTCTTCTGCCGCCCTCACGATTATCGCGGCGGCGGGGTCTGCGATCCTCTCTCGCGGACTGCGACTGACGGTTCACTTCGGAGAGCACCTCACCTCTGTAAATCCATACCTTAATACCGATTTTACCGTACGTGGTGTTAGCTTCCCAAAAACCGTAATCAATATCTGCACGGAGCGTCTGAAGCGGGATTGTTCCCTCGTGATAATGCTCCACGCGCGCGATTTCAGCACCGCCGAGACGACCGCTGCAGCAAACTTTGATTCCCTTTGCGCCGAGTCTCATGGTTCTGCCGATCGCCTGTTTCATAGCGCGGCGGAAAGACGTTCTCTTCTCAAGCTGCGCCGCAATGCTCTCCGCAACCAGTTGCGCATCGAGATCGGGATTCTTAACCTCCACGACGTTTACAACGACCTGCGTTTCAGGGATCTCAAGCACGCCCGCGATGTCCATCTTCAGCTTTTCGATTTCCGCGCCGCCTCGACCGATTACGATACCCGGCTTCGCGCAGTGAACAAATACTTTCACGCGGTTCGCGTCGCGCTCAATCTCGATCTTCGGAACGCCCGCGCCCTGCAGCTTCTTCTTCAGAAACGTTCTGAGCTTATAATCCGAAACAAGCGTGTCTCCGAAAGTTTCATCTTTCGCAAACCATCTTGAGTCCCAATTCTTAATCACACCCACACGGAGTCCGTGCGGATTCACTTTCTGACCCATCTGCTGTTTTACCTCCTTTTACTCAAACTCTTTCCTTAACGGTTATGGTAACATGGCTCGTTCTCTTCAGAATTCGATATGCTCTGCCCTGCGCTCTCGGCATGATTCTCTTCAAAGTCGGACCGGGGCATACGAAGCATTCGGATACATACAGCTTAGATGCGTCCATGTTGAAATTGTTCTCTGCATTTGCGACTGCACTTCTCAAAAGCTTGCTCAGATATTCAGACGCGCTTTTCGGCGTATTCTTCAGGATAGCCATTGCCTGCGCCGCGTCCTTGCCTCTGATCAGATCAAGTACGATCTTGACCTTTCTTGGAGAAATTCTCGCATATTTCAGATGCGCTTTTGCTTCCATTTAAGGCTTTGCCTCCCTTCGCTTTCAGCGATTTCAGTAAATTTGATTATTTGCCGTTATTCGAGGTCTTGGACCCGGCGTGACCCTTAAAGGTTCTCGTCGGCGCAAACTCGCCAAGCTTACGGCCGACCATATCCTCCGTGATGTAAACCGGAATATGTTTTCTGCCGTCATGGACAGCGATGGTATGACCGACGAATTCCGGGAAAATCGTAGACGCGCGCGACCAGGTTTTGAGAACTTTCTTTTCGCCCTTTTCATTCATTGCAACGACGCGGTTGAACAGTTTCTCTTCAACATAAGGCGCTTTTTTCAGGCTTCTGCTCATTTACTGTGCCTCCCTTTCTTCTTTACTCGGCATTACTTGCTGCCTCTGCGCTTGACGATGAACTTATTCGTTCTCGCCTTCTTGTTTCTGGTCTTATACCCCAGAGCAGGCTTACCCCAAGGCGTTACAGGACCGGGACGACCAATCGGAGCGCGTCCCTCACCGCCGCCGTGCGGGTGATCGCAGGGGTTCATGACCGAACCGCGAACCGTCGGGCGAATGCCCATGTGACGCGTTTTGCCCGCCTTACCAATCTTAACCGTATCATGCTCGATGTTGCCGACCTGACCGATCGTGGCCTTGCAATCCAGTCGGATGTAGCGAACTTCGCCGGAGGGCAGTCTGACCTGCGCCATACCGTCTTCTTTCGCCATCAGCTGAGCAGCGCAGCCCGCGCTGCGGACAAGCTGACCGCCCTTGCCAGGATACAGTTCAATGTTGTAAATAAACGTACCAACAGGGATGTTGGCAATCGGAAGCGTGTTGCCGGGCTTAATATCCGCATCCGGCGCGGAATAAACCGTATCGCCGTCCGTGAGCCCTACCGGAGCGATGATGTAGCTCTTCGTTCCGTTTTCATATTGCAGAAGCGCGATATAAGCGCTGCGGTTCGGGTCATACTCAATGCCGATAACCTTTGCCGCGCCCTCAGCGGTGCGCTTAAAATCAACAATTCTGTATTTCTGCTTGTTTCCGCCGCCCTTATGGCGCACGGTGATCCTGCCGTAGCTATTGCGTCCGGCATTCTTTTTCTTGATTACGATCAGGCTTTTTTCAGGCGTGAATTTGGTCAGTTCCTCAAAAGAAGCAACCGTCATGCCTCTGCGGCCGTTCGTAGTCGGCTTATATTTAATAGTAGGCATTCTTTTTTATCCTCCTATTCTCAGTTCATGCTGTCAAAGAACGCAATGGTCTTCGACGTGGGCTTCAGAGCGACAATCGCCTTTTTCCACTCGCCTCTGTAGCCGGCGTGAACGCCGAGTCTCTTGGGCTTCTTCTTCATACTGATGGTATTGACGCTTGCAACCTCAACGCCGAACATCTCCTCAACCGCCGCAGCGATTTCCGGCTTTGTAGCGTCGGGCGCCACTTTAAACACATAGCGCTTATCCGCAAGCATATCCATACTTTTTTCCGTGATGATCGGTTTCATGATAATGTCTTGTGAAAGTTTCATTATGCATATACCTCCTCAATCTTCTTAACGGCATCCGCTGCCACAACAAGCGTATCGCAGCCGAGAATGTCATAAACGTTGATGGAGTTATAGACCGTCGTGTTTACGCCCTCGATATTGTCGCAGCTCTTCACGACAACCTTGTCCGCCTGAGGCAGAACAATCAGCGTCTTTTTCGCCGCGCCTATCGCCTGCAACATACCGATCATTGCCTTTGTCTTGTACTCCGGTGCGGAAATGTTGTCCACAACGATCAAATTGCCCTGCGCGACCTTATCGGAGAGCGCGCCGAACAGCGCCAGTCTGCGAACTTTCTTATTGACAGAAACACGATAGCAGCGCGGTTTCGGTCCGAGTGCGATACCGCCGTGCGTCCACTGCGGCGCGCGGGTCGAACCCTGACGTGCGCGGCCGGTTCCTTTCTGTTTCCAAGGCTTTCTGCCGCCGCCGCTAACCTCCGTACGGGTAAGCGTGGACTGCGTGCCCTGTCTCTGATTTGCAAGGTAAGCTTTTACAGCGGTGTGGAGGACCGCGCCGTTTACTTCAGCGCCAAACACTTTATCGCTAAGCGTGAGCTCGCCCACTTCCTTACCTGCCATATCAACTACTTTTACATTTGGCATTGTGTATTCCTCCTTCCGTTATGCTTTGACCGAATCGCGAATAAACACAATGCCGCCTTTTGCGCCCGGAACAGCGCCTTTGACCGCGATAATGTTCTTTTCCGCGTCTATCTTTACGACGGCAAGGTTCAGCACCGTAACCGTCTCATTGCCGTATTGTCCGGCCATTTTCTTATTTTTGAAAACGCGCGACGGCGTAGAGTTTGCACCCATAGAACCGACCTGACGGTGAATAGGTCCCGTGCCGTGCGTCATACGTAAAATATGATGTCCCCATCTCTTGACCGCGCCCGTATATCCGCGTCCTTTTGTTATACCGGTAATGTCGACCTTGTCGCCTGCGGCGAAGGTATCGGCTGATACAACATCTCCGACGTTCATTTCGGCCGCGCCCTCAAGTCTGAACTCTTTGAGGTGCTTTTTCACAGCAATTCCGGCCTTTTTGAAATGGCCGATCTCCGCTTTCGTCATGTGCTTTTCTTTCACATCGCCGAATGCGAGCTGCACCGCGCTGTAGCCGTCCGTCTCCACGGTTTTCTTCTGCGCGACAGCGCAGGGGCCGGCTTCAATCACGGTTACGGGCACTACGCTTCCGTCTTCGAGGAAGATCTGCGTCATGCCCAGTTTCTTTCCGATGATACCTTTTTTCATGGTTTCCTCCTTAAAGGTTATTGGTTGACGGGTTTGTATTTCGGTTTCCCGACCCAGTCAACTTGACCGATGAGGGTCTTTGCGTCAGATGATCTCGATCTCGACGCCCGCCGGAAGTTCGGTTGAAGCAATCGCTTCGATAACCGCTTTCGAGGGCTTCATGATGTCAATCAGTCTCTTGTGCGTGCGCATTTCGAACTGCTCGCGGCTGTCCTTGTACTTGTGTACCGCACGAAGAATCGTGACGATCTCTTTCTCCGTCGGCAGCGGTACAGGCCCCGAAACGATCGCGCCGCTTCTCTTTGCCACTTCCACAATCTTCTCGGCCGCCGTGTCGATCAGCGTGTGATCGTAGCTTTTCAGTCTGATTCTGATTTTTTCATTGACTGCCATGGTCTTGCCTCCTTACTTTTTTCAGTAACTGGGGCGATTCGCTTTTAACACTGTGCCGTGCGTTTCAAACATTTCCCTTACGAAGCCGGCACTTATCCCGATGCAGACGGCGCTGCATAGGACAAATCCCGGTCAGAAAACGAGTTGCACCGCACGGTGCAAAGCATAAATTCTGCTGTCGCCCGGTTCATTGTCGGACATACTCCACGAAAATTCCCCGCATTCACTGCGGCAACCTCTCGCTTCATCGCATATCAAGCTTTCTCATTATATCTTAAACGCCGCGTGATTGCAAGGTTTTTTTTCAAAAACCGTCTTTCAAGGGTAAAAAAAATAGGAGAATTTTTCGCCCGTTTTTTGTGCATTTTTCACAACTTGCTAAAAATCGCTTGTGAAATTGTTTGGAAAATTTTATTCTGCCTCTACTATTTCTTCCCTGAATGTGGTAAAATATACATAATTATTT
>CATYXQ010000011.1 GCA_958414825.1 uncultured Eubacteriales bacterium
GCTGTCCGCATAATGCTTGAGAATGATCTCGGAGGGCGAGGTGATGGCGGTCAGATTCATGACCGCGTTTTTTTCAAGCAGAAATTCGGTCATCTGTAGAATTTTTCCGCAAACGCATCGTCCGTAAACTCGGTCAGACCGTTTTCCGTGAGGATGCGCGCGTATTCTGCGGCGAATTCTGTTTGGGACAGCGTGAGTATGCTCATATTTGCTCCTTTCCGTGAAGCCAAATGATCAGCACCGAAATGTCGGCTGGGTTTACACCGGAAATCCGCATTGCCTGTCCGAGCGAGCGCGGACGGATTTTTTCGAGCTTTTGCCGCGCTTCAATGCGCAATCCCCCGATCTCGGAATAGTTGATGTCTTCGGGCAGAAGTTTTTCTTCCAGTTTTTGCAGCTTTTTGACCTCGGCCAGTTCCCGGCGGATATAGCCGTCGTATTTTACACGGATTTCTGCGCCGGATGCGACAGCATACGGCAGGACGGTACGCGCCGCGTCAATCGGCGCCAGCTTTTCATAGGTAAGCTCGGGACGGCGCAGGAGATCGCATAAGCGTATGCCGCTTTGGATGGGCGCAGAACCGAGTTCGACCAGCAGCTGATTGGTTTCTTTTGAGGGCGGAATGACGGTGCGCTCGATGCGCGCGATTTCCGCCTCGATCAAGCGCTGCTTTTCCTGAAAGCGCGCATAATGCGCCTCGTCAATCAGTCCTACGCGGTATCCGTAGGGGGTCAGCCGTTCGTCGGCGTTGTCCTGCCGGAGCAAAAGGCGATATTCGCTGCGCGAGGTCATGATTCGATAGGGTTCGTTTGTGCCCTTGGTCACCAGATCGTCAATCAGCGTGCCGATATAGGAGGAGGCGCGGGAAAGAACAAGCGGCTCTTTACCTTGCAGCTTCATAGCGGCGTTGATCCCGGCGACAAGTCCCTGCGCCGCAGCTTCCTCATAACCGGAAGTCCCGTTGAATTGGCCGGCGCCGTACAGACCGCTTATTTTTTTAAATTCAAGCGTGGGGGATAGCTCTGTGGGGTCGGTGCAATCGTATTCGATAGCGTAGGCGTAGCGCATGATCTGCGCATGTTCAAAACCGGGAAGCGTATGCAGCATTTGGTACTGCACGTCGGTCGGCATGGAGGTAGAAAAGCCCTGTATGTACATTTCCTCGGTGTCCTCGCCCATCGGTTCCACAAAAAGCTGATGGCGCTCTTTATCGGCAAATCGGACGATTTTGTCCTCTATCGAGGGGCAATAACGCGGGCCGGTTCCGTGAATCTTGCCCGAATACATGGCGCTTCGGTGAATATTTTGCCGGATGACCTCATGCGTGTTTTCGTTGGTATAGACGATATGACAGGGCGTCTGCGTCTTTTTGTCGAGAAAGTGCGGGTCGGTGTCTGTGGAAAACGGGACGGCCGGTGTTTCGCCCGGCTGAACTTGCAGCGCAGAAAAATCAATGCTGGATCGGTTGACGCGCGCGGGGGTGCCGGTCTTAAAGCGCATCAGACGAATGCCGAGCGCGCGCAGGGAATCGGAGAGCCCCTCGGCGGCCATCAGGCCGTCCGGGCCGCTCGGATAGGTGCGGTCGCCCACAAATACCGCGCTGTGCAGATAGGTACCCGTGCAGACGACGGCGGCGCGCACATGCCAAACCTCGCCGAGCGCGGTGACAAGCGCCGAGACTTCGGGGCGTCCGTTTTCTTCGGTTGTTTGAATAGCGGTGATTTCTGCCTGAATGAGACGGAGATTTTCAGCGGTTTCAAGCGTGTGCTTCATCAGCGCGCGGTATTTTATGCGATCTGCCTGAATGCGCTTGGAATGCACAGCCGCGCCTTTTCCGAGATTGAGCGTGCGGCTCTGCATCGTCACACGATCGGCCGCCCGTCCCATTTCGCCGCCGAGCGCGTCGATTTCAAAGACAAGGTGTCCCTTGCCAGTGCCGCCGATAGAGGGATTGCAGGGCAGATTGCCGACCGAGTCGAGATTGATTGTGAAAAGCACCGTATCAAGGCCGAGGCGCGCGCAGGCCAGCGCGGCCTCGATGCCCGCGTGTCCCGCGCCGATGACGCCGACGTCGGCTGTATATTCCATAAAGATCACCGCCTTTGAACATAAGATGAAAGACAACTGCGCACTTGAAAAGTTTTGTGCGCGCGCCTTTAGAAGTTCGGACATGCCTGTTTTATTTGTGGTATTTCCCGCCGGCGGAAATAGAAAGCGCGCGGTAGAGCGCTTCGGCCAGGATGACACGCATCAGCCGGTGCGGAAAAGTCAGCGCCGATACCGAAAGCCGGAAATCGCAGGCCGCCTTGACCGATTCGTCAAGTCCGTGCGACGATCCGATAACAAAACAAAGCTCGCCACGCTCGTTTTTCGCCTTTTCACAGAGCGAGGCGAACTGTTCGCTTGTAAGGGATTTTCCCTCTACGCAGAGCGCGATTTTATATGCGCGCGGCGGCAGATTTTCGAGAATGTGTATGCTTTCCCGCGCAAGCGCGGCGTCGATATCGCCCGCATGTCCAGCGCCGGGCGTTTCTTCGCGAAGGTTGATATTGACGATTTTCGCATAGGCCAAGCAGCGTTTTTCGTATTCGGCGACCGCTTCGGCAAAATACCGCTCTTTGAGCGCGCCGACTGAAATGATCGTAATTTTGAGCATTACAGCAGTTTTGTCGGCGCGGACTCGCGCGCGGCTAAAATCGTTGAATTCGGGCAGTTTCGGCGCGCGCAGGCGAGCGCTGTTTCGGGTGTGTTATTTTCCGCGCTTAGATGGGCGAGCAGAATATTTCGCGAGCCCTTTTCGATGAGTTCAGGGAGAAATGCGCTGCATTCGTCATTGGACAGATGACCCGTTTTCGAGCGGATTCTCTGTTTCAGCCAGGCGGGATAGGGGCCGCTTTCGAGCATGTCCCGGTCGTGGTTCGATTCGATTACAACTGTTTCCGATCCGAGCAGATTTTCCCGGATTTCGTCTGTGATGCAGCCGACGTCGGTCGCAATGCCGATTTTATGGCCGTCCGGCAGATGTACCGTGTACCCTACGCTCATTTCGCTGTCATGCGGCGTGCGGAAAGAGGAGATATGCAGCGCGCCGACGTCGGCCGAAAAAAGCGGGGGATGCTCCACCAAATTCTGCCGAATGTAAACCGTGCTTTTGAGCAGCCTTGTCGCAGATACGGACGTCATGTGTACGGGAATTTTGTATCGTTTGCAGAGCATTTCAAGCGCGCTGATATGATCGCTGTGTTCATGGGTGATAAAAATCGCTCGGATGCGGGACAGATCGCTGCCGACGGCGCAAAGACCAGAAGCCAATGCGCGCAGACTGCGTCCGGCGTCAATCAGAATTTCATCCTCGCCCGCCCGGATATGGATGCAGTTGCCCTTGGAACCGGAATACAGCGTGCACAGGGACAGATCGTTCATAAGTTCCTCCGTGTTCTGAGAGTTTTTTTGGCTGTGAAGCGAATTTTTGAAATGGCCGGAGAAGTAAACATGTCTCCCGTCGGGAGACATGTAAAACGACCGAAAAACAGGATTTTCGGTGAAAAAATGCGTTTGTCTGCACTTCTTTCAGAGGTTTGCGCGTTGCAAGGTGTTTGACGAGCGGCAGATTTGCCTTGCAAACGGCAATGCGCCTCATATTTTCCCGGAGAATCAGAATACCCGGATAGCGCCCTCCGGACGGATCGAGAGAACGGCGCACGCGCCCTCGCCGAACGCCGCGTCCATTACAGCTTTATAGTCGGCGACCGCGCCGTGCGGAACAAAGGCCTGTATCGTGCCCGCAAATCCGCCGCCGTGTACGCGGCAGGCGCCGGTACCAGCAAGCGTATCCTCGCTCAGGCACAGAGCGAGAGAAAGTCCCTGTTCACGAACATTTTTCGTGGTATATACATTTTGGAGATATTTGAAGCTGGAGTTGCCCGATGCGATGACGCCGGCAAAAAAGGCGTGAATATCACCGTCGAGCAGCGCTTGCTTCTGCATACCGACTCTTGCATTTTCATTTTCAAAATGCAATGCGCGCAGAATGGCGCGGTCGCCGACGATTTTGCGGAGTTGCGGTATCGCACGGATAATTTCTTCTTTGGTGACGTCGCGGAGCGCCGCCTTGCCGAAATGCGCGGCGACCGATTTCATCTCGGCTGGAACCGAGGCGTAATCGTCGTTTAAGTCAGCGTGATTTCCGCCGGTATTGGTGATGCACAGGCTATAGCCCGCCTCATTCATATTGAAAGCGAGCGGTTCAATCACGGGTGCGGACGGATCCTTGAAATCAATTGCGACAAAGCCGCCGACCGCACATGCGGTCTGATCCATCAGTCCGCAGGGTTTGCCGAAATACTCGTTCTCGGAATACTGCGCGATGCGTGCAATTTCGGCGTTCGGAACCTGTCCGTCATTGTAAAAATGATTGATGATATTGCCGACCATGACTTCAAATGCTGCCGATGAGGAGAGGCCGGATCCTTTATGTACGTTGTTCGTAGTAAAAGCGTCAAAGCCGCCCGATGCGTGCCCGTAGTTGACAAATCCCTGTATCATGCCCGCAATGAGCGCGCGGGATTTGAAAAAATATTCCTTTTTCGGCGTTTTGCATTCGGCAAGCGTCATACGGTCTTCCTTGTATCCCTCGCTGCGCAGACGAACTATGCCGTCCTGACTTTTGGCCGCAACGGCGATGATGTCCAGATCAATCGCGGCTGCCAGCACACAGCCGTGATTGTGGTCGGTGTGGTTGCCTGAAATTTCGCTCCGCCCCGGTACGGAAAAGAGCGCGGCATCACGGTCAACGCCGTAATTTTCTTCAAAATTTCGGATAGCGCGGATGTAACGCGCTTTTTGCGTCTCCAGTCCGGAGCCGTACAGCGCGCCGAGCGCCGCGTCCAGTTTGCCGGTTTCAATCGCTTGGATTAACTCTGTTGTTTTCATATCGAAACCCCTTTTTCAATATAATCTCTATATAGAATGATTTAAAATCCGTTTGGAAATCTAACATACGCAGATGAGCATTGCGTAAAATTCCCTCTTAAAAGATATAAGGATAAGATGGTATAATTATAACATCTTTTCCCGGCGCGCGCAATATAATTTTAGTCAGGTATTTTTCACTTGAAGTTGATACCAGGCATATTCGCATCACTTGAAAATGCGCCTGACACGGGGAGTCGCGGCTTTTGACAAACATGTTCATCATAGCATATTGCGGCCAAAAAGTAAACAGTTTTTTTCGTTGACATGCGCAGCCAAATCATGTATTATGGTAAGGAATGAAATGATTAGAGAAAAGAGGGCACAGCATGAAGAAAAAACCGGAATTGCTGGCGCCGGCAGGTAATTTTGAAAAACTGAAGGCGGCTGTGCTTTATGGTGCGGATGCGGTTTATCTTGCGGGAAGCGCGTTCGGTATGCGCGCGGCCGCCGGAAATTTTACAAACGAAGAACTGCCGCTGGCAGCAGCGTATGCGCACGAACGCGGCGTGCGCGTGTATCTTACCGTCAATACCATGCCCCGCACGTCCGAGTATCCGGCGCTGGAAGCTTATCTTGCGTTTGTGCGGAACTGCGGCGTGGACGCGCTGATTATCGGTGATCTCGGCGTATTGGCTCTGGCGCGCCGGATTGCGCCGGAACTTGAACTGCATATATCCACACAGGCGTCGGCGGTGAGCCTTGCCGATGTAACGGCATGGCGTGAACTCGGTGCGCGCCGCGTGGTGCTCGCACGGGAGCTTTCGCTCTCCGAGGTGCGTGAAATTTGCGAAAACGCGCCCGATGACATGGAGATCGAATGCTTTGTGCACGGCGCGATGTGTATTTCCTACAGCGGACGCTGTCTGCTTTCCAATTATTTTACCGGACGAGACGCCAATCACGGCGCGTGCGCGCAGCCCTGCCGGTGGAATTACCGCACGCTTGAAGTGTATGAGGAAAAACGTCCGGAGCAGCCGCTGAGGCTGTATGAGGACGCCTCGGGGACTTTTGTTATGAGTTCGTGCGATATGTGCATGATTGAGCACATTCCGGAACTGGTTGAAGCCGGCATTACCAGCTTTAAGATCGAGGGACGGATGAAAAGCGCCTATTATACGGCGGTTGTGACCAATGCATACCGGATGGCGCTTGACGCTTATTTCGACCTCGGTGCGGCTTACCGCCCTGATCCGGCCTTGCGGCGCGAGCTTGAGAGCGTAAGTCACCGCGATTATTCAACCGGGTGCTGGTTCGGCCGCCCGGACGCGGATGCCAGCGTCTGCAAAAATATGGGTTATATTCGGGAAAAGGCGTATATTGCGACCGCTCTGTCCTATGACGCGGACAGAGGCCTTGCCGTGTTTGTGCAGCGCAATAAAGTCTGCCGGGGAGACCCGGTCGAACTGATTTCGCCCGGCAGCACGGGGCGCGCTTTTCGTGTGCATACGCTGCTTGACGCCGACGGAAATCCGATCGACAGCGCGCCGCATCCGGCGATGATCTTTCAACTGTACGTTCCGTTTGAAGTGCGGGCGGGCGATATTTTGCGCGGAGGGGAAGAACCATGTTTGTAATCGAGATCATTAAGACTGTCCTTGTCGGCATTGTGCAGGGAATTACCGAATGGCTCCCGGTTTCGAGCACCGGACATATGATTTTGCTCAATGATCTCATTCGCCTGGACGTGAGCGATGCGTTTTGGGAGATGTTTGAGGTGGTTATTCAACTCGGGTCGATTCTTGCTGTGATCGTGCTGTATTTCAAGCGGCTGAATCCGTTTGCATTTCGGAAAAATATAGACGCCGGAAACGCCGCTTTGCTTTTTGGCTCCGCGGGCTTGAAAAAAGATACTTTGCGGCTTTGGATGCATGTTTTGGCAGCCGCATTGCCTGCCGCCGTTGTCGGCGTTTTGTTTGACGATTGGTTCAATGCGCATTTTTATAATTCGCCGGTTGTTGCGTCGGCGCTTGTGGTGTACGGCGTTTTGTTTATTTTGATGGAGCGCCTGCATCGGAATCAATCGTTCCGCATAACGCGGCCGGAGGATATTGGGTATAAAACCGCGCTTGGGATCGGCTGCTTTCAGGTGCTCTCGCTGATTCCGGGTACGTCCCGTTCGGGTTCGACGATTCTCGGCGCGTCGCTGCTTTCGGTTTCCAGGAGCGCGGCAGCTGAATTTTCGTTTTTCCTGGCAGTTCCGGTTATGCTCGGCGCGTCGCTGCTTAAATGCGTCGGCTTTGCTGCGGATGTTGCGGGCGGCGTTGCCGTATTCGGAGCGAAAGAAATTACGATTTTGCTGGTCGGCTGCACGACGGCCTTTGCCGTTTCTGTTGCGGCAATCCGTTTTCTGATGGATTTTGTGAAAAAGCACAGCTTTGCCGCTTTCGGCGTTTACCGCATCATCCTCGGCGCCGCCGTACTTGCATTTTGGTTTTTTCAGAGGTAAGATATGGAAAATCAGGAGCTTTTAAAAAGTGCGGACGGCGCGGCGCTTGCCTATCTCGGAGACTGCGTTTTTGAACTTTGGGTAAGAGAGCGGCTGCTTCGCCGCGGATTGACCCGCACCGGTGCGCTGAATGCGGCCTCTCACGATTACGTGACCGCCAAAAATCAAAGCGCGGCGTTTTACCGTATCGAGCCGCTGCTGACGGAGGAGGAACATGATTTTTTCCGCCGCGGACGAAACTCGCCGCATCTTTCGGCGCCGAAAAGCGCTTCCGGGGCTGAATACCGCACAGCCACCGGCTTTGAAACGCTCTGTGCGGCGCTCTACCTTTCCGGACGGTATACGCGTTTGAATCAGCTTTTGGAAACTGCGTTTCCCGAAACAAAAAATGAATGAATAATTTGTGCGCGCTTTGTAAAAAATCCACCTGTGACAGGGTGGATTTTTTTATGCGGAAAAACGGCGTAATATTTTACGCCGTGTTGTGCCGTTGCTTTTTGGACTGACTGAAAAGACGCTTACATGCGGTTTTATGCAGAATGATGAATTTTTACGGCAAGACAGACAAAAATTTAACATTCTGGCAACGATTTTTCAACAGAAATATGGGAATTGCTGTTAATTATATACAATAAAATAAAATGAAATATAAAAATACTGCTAAATTTGCATAGATATGGTAAAATAAACGTATAGCAGGACTGTAAAATCTTGTTTGCGGACATACTATGTTGTGCAAATCAATTTTTAGGAGGAATTTATCATGCTTAAAAAAATTTTGGCTTTGACATTGGTACTTTTGATGTTGCTTCCCCTGACGATGGCCTGCGGCAAAAAAGACGAAACGCCTTCGGTTTATTATTTAAATTTCAAGCCTGAACAGGATGCTGCCTGGCAGGCGCTGGCAAAGGCGTATACGGCGGAAACCGGCGTGCCGGTGACGGTTGTTACCGCAGCGTCGAACACGTATGAGCAGACGCTGACTTCCGAAATGGACAAGGATAACGCGCCGACGCTCTTCCAGGTAAACGGGCCTGTAGGACTGGCCAGTTGGAAAGATTACTGCTATGATCTGTCAGGCAGCGCGCTGTACGGCGAACTGACCAGCGAGGATTTTGCGCTTACTGAGGGAAACCATGTATACGGCATTGCCTATGTTCTTGAAACATACGGCATTATTTACAACAAGACGCTGCTGAATCAATATTTTGCTTCAAATTTTGCCACGGTGAAATCGATTGAGGAACTGAATAATTTTAATGCGCTGAAGACGGTTGCAGAGGAAATTCAGGCAAACCGGGCCGCGCTCGGCGTTGACGGCGCATTCACCTCGGCGGGTATGGATTCTTCGTCCGACTGGCGTTACAAGACGCACTTGGCCAACATGCCGATCTATTATGAGTATAAAGATAAGGGGATCGGATCGACCGAGGCAATTGAGGGACTTTATTTGGATAATTACAAGGCGATCTGGGATTTGTATATCAACAATGCGACCTGTTCGCCGACTGTGCTCTCCGGCAAGACCGGTACGGATGCCGAAACTGAGTTTAAAACCGGCCGCGCCGTATTTTATCAGAACGGCACATGGGCATACAGCGCGGTTGCCAAAGATGCAGGCGGCGTAGGTCTTAGCGATGATGAATTCGGTATGCTTCCGATTTATATCGGCGTAGAAGGCGAGGAAAATCAGGGGCTCTGCACCGGATCTGAAAACTACTGGTGCGTGAATTCCAAAGCCAGCGAAGTGGATATCAAAGCTACGCTCGATTTTCTCCATTGGGTAGTCACGAGCGAAACCGGAACGTCGGCGCTTGCGGACGACATGGGTTTTGTCGCCCCGTTCAAAATGGCTAAGACGGCGCACAACCCGCTCGTAACCATTGCGAACAATTATATCAGCGAAGGGAAAACTTCAGTTTCCTGGAACTTCTCATCGATTCCCTCCGAGTCCTGGAAAAACGGCGTCGGCACCGCGCTGACGCAGTATGCTGCCGGTACCGGTAAATGGGATGCGGTTGTGAAAGCGTTTGTAGACGGTTGGAAATCTGAATATGCGGCGGCCAATCCGTAAGGATTTGTAAAATTGCAAAACAAGAGCGGTTTTGTTTTTACGGGCTGTTGAAAAAGTAGAAATATGTAAGACGAAAATTATAAAAAACGAGTGTTTTCAAGGCGGCTCATGTCCGCCTTGAAAACACATTATAGGTGTGAATGCCCGCTAAAATCGAACGTCAAGACAAAAATTACGTTCCGAGGAGCATTTGTAACGTGCCGCAGCGTCGAAAAAATATTTTTTCGGCGATCAAAAAGAGCGCTATCGTCCTCTATCCCCTGGTACGGACGGCTTTGCGCTTTTAGCAGGATCCGCTTTTGCATTTCGGCAATAGACATAGCCATGCCGGGAAACACGCGCTGCCTTTTAAAGGGCAGGGACGTCCCGCTTTTCGTTATATCGCGCACAGGAGGCGATGAGTATGAACAAAAAACAACTGAGCTATTATTTTCCGATCTTTGTGTTGCCCACGTTGGCCGCCTTTATTATCGGATTCGTATACCCTTTTTTGCGCGGCATTTATCTGTCGTTTTGCTCGTTTAAAACGACAAGCGACGCGACCTTTATCGGAATTCGCAATTACATCCGCGCTTTTTCCGATCCCGGATTTCTTCATGCGTTTTGGTTTACGGCGGTCTTTACGGTGGTATCGGTGCTGTTTATCAATGTGCTGGCTTTTGCTGTCGCGTATGTGCTGACGAGCGGGATTCGGGGCGCAAATTTGTTCCGAACTGTATTTTTTATGCCCAATCTGATCGGCGGCGTCATCCTTGGCTACATCTGGCAGTTGATTTTTAACGGCATTTTGCAAAACTACGGGACGACGATCAAACTGGATCCCACTTACGGCTTTTGGGGATTGATTATTTTGATGTGCTGGCAGCAGATCGGATATATGATGATTATTTATATATCGGGGCTGAACAGCATACCGGAATCTTTGTATGAAGCGGCGCGCGTGGACGGCGCAACCAAAGGGCAGATCCTGCGGCGTGTGACGCTGCCGATGATGATGCCCTCTATCACCATCTGTACATTCCTTACGCTGACCAACTCATTTAAACTGTTCGACCAGAACCTTGCGCTGACCGGCGGCGAGCCCGGTGTGGTCGGCGCGGCCGGCAATACGGTCTATCAGACCGAGATGCTGGCGCTCAATATTTACAATACCTTTTACCAGAATGCCAATACGCGCGGTGTGGGGCAGGCAAAGGCCGTGATCTTCTTTGTGCTGGTGGCGGTCATTGCACTGGCGCAGCTTTATTTCACCCGCCGCAAGGAGGTGCAGCAGTAATGGGACGCAGAGCGCGAATTTCCAAAACGCTGCTTACGGTTTTAATGTCTGCAATTTCGATTGTATACATTGCGCCGATCTTTATTGTGCTGATGAATTCCTTTAAAGTCAAAACGGCGATCAGCGCATCTCCCTTTACTTTCCCGAACGCGCAGTCTTTCTTCGGGATCGGGAACTACGAAAAAGGCATGACGTTCGGCAATTATCCGTTTTATCTTTCCGCTTTATACAGCGTGTTCATTACGGTGTTTGCCACGCTCGCCATTTTGTTTTTCACCTCGATGTGCGCGTGGTATATTACCCGGGTTGACAACAAGATTTGCCGTGGTATATACTATTTCTGCGTCTTTTCCATGATTGTTCCGTTTCAGATGGTGATGTATACGCTCTCCAAAACGGCCGACACACTGAGGCTGAATAATCCGGTCGGGATTATTGTGATTTATCTCGGATTCGGCGCGGGACTGGCTGTGTTCATGTTCTGCGGCTTTGTCAAAAGCATTCCGCTTGAGATTGAGGAGGCGGCAAATATTGACGGCTGCGGTCCGCTGCGCACGTTTTTCGGCATCGTGCTCCCGATTATGAAGCCGACGCTGATTTCGGTGTGCATTCTGGAGACTATGTGGATCTGGAACGACTATCTTCTGCCGTATCTGGTTTTGGACATCAAAAATTATCGAACAATTCCGATTCATATTCAATATCTGAACGGCAGCTACGGTCAGACCGATATCGGCGCTATCATGGCGCTGATTGTGCTCTCCATTATCCCGATCATCATTTTTTACTTTACCTGTCAAAAGCACATTATCAAGGGAATTATGGCGGGCGCGGTGAAAGGCTGAGCTATATTTTGCTATATGAGGTGACAACATTCGATGAGAAGCAGCGGCGTGCTTTTGCATATTTCTTCGCTTCCCTCACCGTACGGTATAGGGACGTTCGGCCGCGCGGCCTATGCGTTTGTGGATTTTTTGCACAGCGCCGGGCAGCGGTACTGGCAGATTTTGCCGATCGGCCCGACCGGTTATGGGGATTCGCCCTATCAGTCCTTTTCTTCCTTTGCGGGCAATCCGTATTTCGTTGATTTGGATTTGCTACGTGAAGAGGGGCTTTTAACCCGCGCGGAATTGGCAGCGGCGGATCTCGGTGAGAATCCGGCGTATGTGGATTTTGCCCGGCAGTATGAGGAGCGTTTTCCGCTTTTGCGCCGCGCCTATATGCGGTTTTGCGAGCGGATGCCCGGCGAGTTTTTGGAATTTTGCCGCCGTCAGAGCGCGTGGCTTGATTCCTATGCGCTGTTTATGGCAATCAAGGACGAAAACGGCGGCGCGCCGTTTGAGAAATGGAATGACGGACTGAAATTCCGTCGCCGCGGCGCGCTGGAGCGCGCGAAGCGGCGTCTGGGGCTTGATGTCGGGTTTTATAAATTTCTGCAATATATGTTTTCTCTTCAGTGGGACGCGCTGCGCGCCTATGCCCATGAAAAGGGAATTTACATCATCGGCGATCTGCCGATCTATGTTTCGCGCGACAGTTCGGATGTGTGGGCCAATCCGCGGGAGTTTTTGCTGGATGAAAATCTGAGTCCCCGGTTGGTCGCGGGCTGTCCGCCTGACGCTTTTTCGGCGGACGGTCAGCTTTGGGGCAACCCGATTTACAACTGGAGTTATCAGCGCGCGCACGGGTATGATTTCTGGTGCCGCCGTATGCGGCGGCAGGCTGAATTTTATGACGTGATCCGAATTGACCATTTCCGAGGTTTTGAATCGTTTTACGCGATTGAGGCAGACAGTCCGACGGCGGCGCAGGGAAGCTGGCGAAAAGGGCCGGGAACGGCGCTTTTCCGCGCCATTCGGAAAAATGTAGGGGAACTGCAGATTATCGCCGAGGATCTCGGATACATTACGCCAGAAGTGGCATATCTATTACATGCGTGCGGTTATCCGGGCATGAAAGTGCTTCAGTTTGCTTTCGACAGCCGCGAGGAGTCCGACTATCTGCCGCATACGTATGCGGACAGAAATTCGGTGGTGTATGTCGGAACGCACGATAATGATACAGCCGTGGGGTGGATGCAGACGGCGTCGCCTGAGGATGCGGCCTATGCCAAGCGGTATCTTGGCCTGAACAGACGCGAGGGATATGCGTTCGGGATGATCCGCGGCGCGGCTGGAACCATTGCCGATACCGCGATTTACACTATGCAGGATCTTTTGGAACTCGGCAGCGAGGCGCGGATGAATACGCCCTCCACAGCAAGTGGAAACTGGACATGGCGTATGACGCGGACGCCGTCCGAGGCGCTTGCGAAAAAGCTGTACCGGTTGACGGCGGATTTCGGCCGCCTCGGCGGACTTTCATCCGAAGCGTGACCGAAATAAACTTGTTATAAATGAAAAACAATGCAAAACGCCCGCGAAATTTGCAAAAATTCCGTGGGCGTTTATCGCGGCGAATTTTTTCTGTCTTAGATTGAAAACGGAAAAGCCTTTGGAGACGGCGTAAAAGGCCGTTTTCAACGCTGTATATCGAGTTAAATTTTGAATTTTATGGTTCCGATTTTACCGATCGGGTTTTGATAACTGTAAATTGCACGTTTTGGGCACATTTCCTGACAGCAGTAGCAGCCGATGCATTTGTCGTAGTCATAAACAGGTGTTTTTTTGCCCTCGACCAGATGCAGCGCGCCGCCCTTGACGGGACAGCTTTGCACGCATACGCCGCAGCGCACGCAAAGCTTTGGGTTGATTTTGGGTTTGCGGCGGAGCAGCCTGTGGAACAGGCGAAGCTGTCGGATTTCTCCCTTGTCCTCCGGTCCGCGGTACACGTCGAAATTTTTGCTGCCGTATTTTTTTTGCGCCTCAGGAACAGCGAGGCGTCCATTTGGCGTTAAAACCGTGATTTTTGACGGGTCGCAGACGCCTACGCCGCGCTTTTCTCCGATTTTGTTGGTCGGTACCAGATACGGGTCAAGCCAGACCAGCGAGGCAAACAGACTGTCTAAGGCGACCGGGTCGGTTGAAGCCAGAATAACGCCCATTTGTTTCGGTGTTCCGGATTGCGGACCGTTGCCCTCCATGGCGACGACGCCGTCAAGAATATGCAGGCGCGGGCGAACAAGCCGGTTCAGATCTGCCAGCATCTCCGCAAAATCAAATGCGTTCGGATATGTGACATGGGAAGCGCCCTTGTTAAAGCCGAATACGCACCCAAAGCTGTTTTTCTGCGCGCCGGTGATGCGCTCCAGCATGTGCGTTTTCATCTTGCATATATTGATGATACAGTCGCAATCAAGTACGCCGTTGGACAAAACAAATGATTTTGCGCGTTTCCCGTCCGGGAAATCAACCGTTTTTCCCTGTGTAAAATCGGCAATCGGTATGCCGAGCCGCTCAGCCGCCTCGGCGATACCGCATTCTTTTGCGATTTGGAGCGGGTTTCCGTGCCCGGGAGAATCTCCGTAGCAGAGATTTGCACGGCCGTTTTCTTTGAGATAGGCGGCAACGCCTTCAAAAACGGCGGGATGCGTGGTGCAGGCGCGCTCGGCTGCGGTTTTGGCCAGCAGATTGGGCTTCAGCAGGATTTTTTCGCTCGGATCCGGTAGAATATCGGGTCCGCCGAGCAGATCAATGGCGGCGTAAACCGCCGCTTTGGCGTTCGCATAATCCGGGCAGGGAACAAGGGCGACCTCGGTCATGGTATGGGTCTCGCTTTCTGAAAATTTGTTTGTTGTTTGTCCGTAAGATTGAAGTCGGGATTTTTTCTGAAAACAACAGCCCCGGCGGCAGAGCCGCCGGGGAACCGTTTATACGGATGCAGAATCAGAATTTTGCTTTTTTGCGCCGGTTGTATTCCGAGCGGGGATTGATGAACTGTCTCCAATCCAGATCGCCGCGGTCGAGCGCGCAAATCAATACTTCGGCGGTTGCAATGTTGGTGGCCACCGGAACGTTATGCACGTCGCACAGACGCAAAAGCTGATATTCCGCCTCGTCAAACTGAGGCTTCGGCACGGTATCGCGAAAATAGAGCAACACGTCGATTTCATCATAGGCGACGCGGGACGCAATCTGCTGTTCGCCGCCGGTTTCGCCAGGCAGCAGTTTTTCGATCGATAAACCGGTCGCGTCGGAAATATATTTGCCCGTGATCTGCGTTGCGCATAAATTGTGTTTTGACAAAATCCCGCAGTAAGCGATGCAGAACTGCGTCATGAGTTCTTTTTTCGTGTCGCTTGCGATGATCGCGATGTCCATCTTTCTACCGTCCTTTTATATAATATCGTTTTAAAATTATAATTTATGTTATATGCCGAGCAGCCGCCGGCGCTTGGCGCCGCGGAACCCATGCAAAAGCGGAACGTGCATACCGCACAGGCGCGAGGCAATATTTTCAAAAGCCGTCGGGCAGTTTCCGCAGGAACCGTCAAATACGCTTTTCCCTTTTTCGGAAAGCAGCGTCACACCCGGATCCATGGGGATAATGCCGAGCAGAGGCGTACGTGTACGGTCGATCATTTCCATAATACCCGCACGTTCCTTTAGGCTTTTGGCCTCGGTGTCGAAGCCGTTTATAATCAGATACTGTTCTCGGATTTTCGCTTCGTCCAGGATCATGCCGGATTTTTCAGCCGCGCGGATGGCTGCCGGACTTTGCGAGGAGACAATCAGTCCGATATCGCAGGCCGGAGCGCTGAGCGCAACGGATTCGTGCGCGCCGCCGGAGGTGTCGATCAGAATGAAATCAAAATTATAGACTTCTTCCAGACGAAGCAGCGTCTGCTTGAATTCCGTCTCGGTAGAGCCGCCCTCATAGCAAAACGGCGCCCCGATGAACGCAAGATTCGGACAGGCGGGATAGATATGCAGGACGTTTTCACAACCGACGCGGCCGCACATCAGGTCGCAGATATCGTAAATCACAGAATCCTGCATACCGAGAAGCAGATCGAGCGTGCGGTTCGCAAGGTCGAAGTCGATCAGCAAAACGTGTTTTTCCGCCCGAGCAAGCGCAAGCGCAAGGTTTGCGCTGACCGTGGACTTTCCGACGCCGCCCTTGCAGGAGGTGATCAATATTCTGCTCAAAAGTTCCACCTCCGACGCCGACTGCTTTCTCTGCGCATGGCACAGTAATCTGTATATGATTATATCACAATTCCAAAGGCAGTGTCAATAAATTCTAAGGAGATATTGCATATTTATTTTATAAATTGCATAGCATGTGTAAGAAATATGCAACTTTTGTTAAAACAAATACAAAATTTGCCGTGCCTATTGTAAAAAAATTCTGTTTCGTGTATAATAACAAGGATTAAGCGAAATGGAGGGACTATCCTTGATTAGAGAGAGTATTGATAAGCTGATCGGCTATGATCCTGAACTCGGCGGCGCGGTGCTGGCCGAATATGAGCGGCAGCGGGGCGGCATTGAACTGATTGCTTCGGAAAATGTAGTGTCCGACGCGGTGCTGCTGGCGGCGGGATCGATTTTGACCAACAAGTATGCTGAGGGATATCCCGCTCACCGCTATTACGGCGGCTGTTCCTGTGTTGACGTGGCGGAAAATCTAGCGATCGAGCGTGCAAAACAGTTGTTCGGCGCGGAGCATGTCAATGTGCAGCCGCACAGCGGCGCGCAGGCGAACACCGCGGTGTATTTTGCGCTTCTTGAACACGGCGATACGGTCATGGGGATGAATTTGGCGCACGGCGGACATCTGACGCACGGCAGCCCGGTTAATTATTCTGGCAAGAGCTATCATTTTGTTCCCTACGGCGTGGCCGAGGAGACCGGACGGATAGATTATGACGAGTTTGAACGGCTTGCAAACGAATGCCGGCCGCGGCTGATTGTCGCGGGCGCGTCGGCGTATCCGCGCATTATAGATTTCGAGCGTATGGCGCGCGTTGCGCATTCGGTCGGCGCCTATTTCATGGTGGATATGGCGCATATCGCGGGTCTTGTGGCGGCAGGACTGCATCCGTCGCCGGTTCCGTATGCCGACGTCGTGACCACGACCACGCATAAGACGCTCCGCGGTCCGCGCGGCGGTATGATTCTTTGCCGCGAGGAACTCGGCAAGGCGATTGACAAAGCTATTTTTCCGGGGACGCAGGGCGGCCCGCTTATGCATATCATCGCCGCGAAAGCGGTTTGCTTCGGCGAGGCGCTACGCCCGTCGTTTAAAGCATATCAGCAGCAAATTCTGGACAATGCCAAAGCGCTTGCGGACACGCTTTGCGCCGAGGGATTCGACCTTGTATCGGGCGGTACCGACAATCATCTGATGCTGCTCGACCTGCGCCGAATGGGCATTACCGGCAAGGAGCTTGAACGTCGGCTGGATACCGTGCATATCACGGTCAACAAAAATGCAATCCCCTTTGATCCCGAAAAACCGTTTGTCACCAGCGGCATTCGTATCGGTACGCCTGCGGTTACCAGCCGCGGCATGGGCACGGACGAGATGAAGACGATCGGCCGTTTGATTGCGCTTTGCGCCAGGGATTATGAGGCGCAGGCCGATACCATTCGCGCAGAGGTTGCGAAGCTCTGTGAGCGCTTCCCGCTCTTTGCGTAATGTTTTGTGAATTTTCGCTGGCAAAGGAAGAGGCGGAGCAGCTTCTTGCGCTTCTTTCCAAAGATTGCCTTACGCTTGCGTTTGCCGAGTCCTGCACCGGCGGACTCGCAGCCGCGAGTCTTGTCAATCTGCCCGGAGCATCCGCTGTTTTCTTCGGCAGTGTTGTTGCCTATGACAACAGCGTCAAAGAGCGTCTTCTGCATGTGGCGCGTCAGACGCTTGAAACCGAAGGCGCGGTCAGCGCCGCATGTGCGGCGCAAATGGCGCGCGGGGCTCGTCTTGCCCTTGGCACGTCTCTTGCGGTAAGCGTGACCGGAATTGCAGGCCCCGGCGGCGGAAGTGCGGAAAAACCGGTCGGATTGGTTTATATCGGCGTGGACAGTCCCGCCGGTACGCGGACGCTAAAACTGATGCTCGGAGAGCTTGGCAGCCGGGATGCTGTGCGTGCAGAGTCTGTCCGGCGTATGATGACCGAGGCGATAGCCGAGATCAGGCGGTTGCATTCGGAGCGGAAATAAAAAGTTTTTACAGATAAATCACGAGCCTTAAATAGGGAGATGAAACAGTATGGCAAAGGAATTCAAGCGGATTGGTATTCTGACCTCGGGCGGAGACGCGCCCGGTATGAACGCGGCGATTCGAAGCGTTGTCCGCACCGCGATTTCCCGCGGGGTGGAGTGCATGGGGATATACCGTGGTTATCGCGGATTGATTGAGCGCGACATCAAACAGTTGGACATGCGCTCGGTGTCCAATATCATCAATCACGGCGGAACGGTTTTGTATTCCGACCGCTGTCCCGAATTTAAGACGCCGGAGGGAATCGGCGAAGCGGTAGCCAACTGTCGCCGCTTCGGCATTGACGGCATCGTGGCCATCGGCGGCGACGGTACGTTCCGGGGCGCGACGGATATGACCAATCACGGCGTCCCGTGTGTCGGTTTGCCCGGGACAATAGACAACGATATTACGTCTACCGATTTTTCAATCGGTTTTGATACGGCGGTCAACACGACCATTGAGATGGTTGACCGTCTGCGCGATACCTGCGAGTCTCATGCTCGCTGTAACGTTGTAGAGGTTATGGGGCGGGATGCAGGCGACATTGCGCTTCAGACGGCTATTGCGGTCGGCGCGAGCGCGGTGGCGATCCGTGAGATTGCGTTTGACCAGGCGGCGGTGATGGAGGATCTGAAGAAATCCCGTGAGAACGGCAAGAGAAATTTTATTATCATTGTATCCGAAGGACTTGCGGGATACGGCGAACAACTAACGGCCATGATTCCGGAGCAGACCGGCATTGATACCCGCTTTGCCCGTCTGGCGCATGTTGTGCGCGGCGGCAGTCCGTCTCTGCGCGACCGTATGCTCGGTTCGACCATGGGTGCAACCGCAGTCGAAATGCTGTTGCGCGGCAAGAGCAATATCGTTGTCTGCGAACAAAAAGGAAAGATCACCACGATGGATATCGGCGAGGCGCTGATTATCGACCGGATGTATAAGGATAAATTGAAAGACGGTGATCTTCAGAAGTTTGACGTCAAAACAGTGGAATATATGCGTGATTTCTGCAAAAAGAAATTTGATGCGTTCAAGCGGCTGTACGACTTGTCTTACGAGATTTCGAGATAATTGGATTTTTTGCGTTGCATAGTACGGAAAGCCGACTTTTAGAGTGGCGCGGCGCGCTCTCTAAATTTTGATATTTGGGGGACAACATGGACAAAAAGTTTCTTTCGGATCATTATGAACAGTTTTGCTATACGAATATCGAATTGATTCACGGCCAAATTCGCGGCGTCATTCTTTATTTCAACGGACTTGGGCATATCGTAAATCCTGGTCCGGATATGATAGATGCACCGGCCGCAGCGGAAAATAACATTCTTTATATTACGCCGTGCTATAATCCGTGGTCGTGGATGAACAAAAAAACAGTGGCTTTTATCGATATGCTGATCGAAATTGCAATGGATAAGTGGAATTTGCCATCTGATCTGCCGATTGGACTTTATGGCGGCAGTATGGGCGGCTACGGTGCTTTTCATTATGCGCAAAAGTCAAAGTACCGCGTGGTTGCCGCTGATCTTAACTGTCCCTGCTGCAATATGGAATATGAGATTTATTGCAACAAATCGACCGTCCTGCGTACCTACTATGAGTCCGCCATGCAGGATTGCGACGACTTTGATGCATATGTCCGCGATAATTCGCCTATCAATATGATCGGAAGTCTGCCAAAGATTCCGTATCGTTTTGCCGTAGGTCTTTTAGACAAATCATTGGCTCCGTCACAGCATTCCTTTAAAATGATTCCGCTGATGCGGGATGCGGGCTTTGACGTGACGCTTCAGGAATACCCTGCTGCGGGGCACTGCAACATCGGTGCTGCCGCACGCGCGGTCGAGCATAAATGGCTGATGGAGAAAATGCTCGGACAAGGTTGACAATTTGAACAGAATGTGTTAAACTTAATTTCATCAAGGACGCTGACGGGGAAGAGTAATCGTTTCTTTCATATCAAGAGAGCGCGCCGCATTGGTGTAAGGCGCGTATAGGAAACACGGTGAAGTCGCCCCTGAGTTTCGGAAAGAAATCGAAGGAAAGTAGAATCCGACGGTTGCCGCCGTTATACGGCAGATGAGTTATAAACACAGGTGGCACCGCGCTTCTGCGCCCTGATGAGTATTTCGTCGGGGCGCTTTTTGTTTTTTTAATTTATCATGACCGCGCTTTTGAATGCGCTTTGCCGCTGTGCGGCGGATTTTGAAACCATTTTCGGAGGAATCTATGAAACACGAACTGCCAAAGACCTATGCGCCGAAAGCGTTTGAGGATCGAATTTATCAAAACTGGTGTGATAAAGGCTACTTTACGCCCGACGTTCAGGACAACAAGCCGCCTTTTTCGGTGGTGATTCCGCCGCCGAACGTTACCGGACAGCTTCATATGGGACACGCCCTTGACGAGACGCTGCAGGATATTCTTGTCCGCTACAAGCGTATGCAGGGGTACAGCGCGCTTTGGGTGCCGGGTACCGACCATGCCGGAATCGCGACGCAGATTAAGGTAGAGGAGCATCTGCGCAAAAACGAAGGTTTGACGCGCTATGATCTCGGCCGTGAAAAATTTTTGGAGCGCGTGTGGGATTGGAAGCGTCAGTACGGCAGCCGGATTATCAACCAATTGAAAAAGTTAGGAACTTCTTGTGATTGGACGCGCGAGCGTTTTACGATGGATGCGGGCTGCTCGCGGGCGGTTAAGGAGGTTTTTGTCAACCTCTATGAAAAGGGACTGATTTATCGCGGAAACCGGATTATAAACTGGTGCCCGCACTGCATGACCGCGCTTTCGGACGCGGAAGTGGAGTACAGCGAGCAGGCCGGGCATTTTTGGCATATCAAGTATCCGATTAAAGGTGAGAACGGTTATGTCGAGATTGCGACCACGCGTCCGGAAACCATGTTCGGCGACACGGCTGTAGCAGTCAATCCCGCAGACGAACGCTATACGTCGCTTGTCGGCAAGACGCTGATTTTGCCGATTATCGGACGGGAGATCCCGGTGATTGCCGATGAATATGTTGAGATCGGGTTTGGAACCGGATGCGTGAAAATCACGCCTGCGCATGACCCGAACGATTTTCAGGTGGGCGCGCGGCATAATCTTGAACAGATCAAGGTTATGAACGACGACGGAACGATTAACTGCTACGGCGGAAAGTATGCAGGGATGGATCGCTACGACGCGCGCCGTGCGCTCGTCGCCGATCTGGAAGCCGAGGGGTATCTGATTCAAACCGAACCTCATGCGCATAACGTTGGCGCATGTTATCGCTGCGGTACGGTTGTGGAGCCGCTCACCTCCGATCAGTGGTTTGTTAAAATGCAGCCGTTGGCCGAGCCTGCGCTGGAGGCTGTGCGCGCCGGCCGTGTGAAGTTTGAACCCGAGCGGTTTACGAAAATTTACGTCAATTGGATGGAAAATGTCCATGACTGGTGCATTTCGCGCCAGCTTTGGTGGGGACACCGCATTCCCGCGTACTACTGCGGCGACTGCGGTGAGATGACGGTTTCCAAAGAGGATGTAACCGTTTGTCCGAAGTGTGGCAGCACGAAGATTACGCAGGAGAGCGATGTGCTTGACACCTGGTTTTCTTCGGCGCTCTGGCCGTTTTCCACGCTCGGATGGCCGGATAAAACGCCGGAGCTTGAAAAATATTATCCGACGAGCGTACTTGTGACCGGATATGACATCATCTTCTTCTGGGTCGCGCGTATGATCTTTTCCGGGCTTGAGCATGTGGGCAAAGAGCCTTTTTCCACTGTGTTTATTCACGGCCTTGTTCGGGATGCACAGGGACGCAAAATGTCCAAGTCACTCGGCAATGGCATTGATCCGCTGGAGGTGATCGACGTTTACGGTGCGGATGCGCTTCGTTTCGCACTGGCAACCGGCAACGCGCCCGGAAACGATATGCGTTTCTCAGATGAAAAGATTGAATCCGCGCGTAATTTCGCCAACAAGCTTTGGAATGCCGCCCGCTTTGTTATGATGAATCTGGACATTGAGCGGGTAGAACTGCCGGATACGGGCGCGCTTGCGCTTGAGGACAAGTGGATTTTGACAAAGTTCAATTCGCTTGCCGGAACGGTTTGCCAGAACCTTGACCGGTATGAAATCGGCGTAGCATTGGCTAATATCTATGATTTTGTCTGGGATGTGCTGTGCGATTGGTATATCGAGTTGTCAAAGCCTCGCCTCGGCGCAGGCGACTGCACGGCGCAGCAGGTGATCGCCTATGTGCTGACTGAAACGCTGAAGCTTCTGCACCCGTTTATGCCGTTCATCACCGAGGAGATTTACTTGACGATGCCGCATTCGGACGAGAGCATTATGATTAGTGAGTTTCCTAAATATCAGGCCGGACTTTGCTTTGCGGACGAGGCGGAGGAGATGGAGCGCGTTCTCGCGCTGATTCGGGCGATTCGCGCGCGCCGTACTGAGATGGGCGTGGCGCCCTCCCGCCGCGCGAAGCTGTATATTGTGACAAAATATACAGATACGTTTGCGTCTGCCGCAGCGTTTTTCAAAAAGCTTGCGGGCGCTTCCGAAGTGGAGTTTGCAGACGGCATTTCGGACAGCACAGCCGTCCAGATTATCACCGACAGCGCCGCCGCCTATATTCCGCTTGCCGATATGATTGATTTTGAGGCGGAGCGTGCGCGGCTTGCCGGTGAGCTTGAGAAAAATGACGGTGAGATTCGCCGCGTGAAGAGCAAACTGGAAAATGAGAGCTTTGTTTCCAAAGCGCCGACAAAGGTAGTCGAGGCGGAGCGCGCAAAACTGGAAAAATATGAAGAGGTGCGCCGTGGTCTGCTCGAAGCGCTTGCCAAACTGGGCTGATTTGAATTATTTGAAGAACAAAGGCGCTTGTCTCGAATAGAGACAAGCGCCTTTGTTTGCTTAAGATCCAAAGCGGACATGCATTGCCGATGTCTTTGGTTGTTTATTCTCCGTCGGATTGTCGTACGATCTTGTCTTGCTGCTCTTTTTTGAATGTCTGCTTTTGTTCCCATTCGCGGAAAAGCCCCCGAAGCGTGACATAGACGGGAATGGCAAATATTGCGCCCCAAACGCCGCCTAAAAAATATCCGGCGAGCACGCATACCATGGTTGTTCCCAGCGTCAGGCGCACCTCTTTGTTGGTGATGCGCGGCCGGACAAAAATGAATCCAAGCACGGTAATTACGACATATACGGTAATAAACCATACGGCAAGGCGCGTATCGGTGACCAGTACAATCATGGTGCATAAAAATCCGCCGACCAGCATTCCGAATACTGGAATAAAATTGCAGAGCGCAATAATCAGGCAGAGTACCGAATGAAAGCGTAGCCCCATCAGCAAAAGAATGAAGTAAAAGACTATCCCAAGGATAATTGAGTTATATGCGCGGGCGGAGCAAAACCATACCGTGTTGTTATAGAGCGAGTCGGTTATACGGGTGATTCTTCCGTATGCGCGCTCAGGAAAGAGCGCGGTGCAGATTTTTTTCCCGAGCGCTTTGAGACGTTTGCGGCTGGCCAACGCATAAATGGAGATGATTGTGCCGATCAGCAGATTGGAGGCTTCCGAAAGCACGTCGCCGAATGTGTTGACAATTGTGGGGACAAGCGAGGTCAGTTCAGACAGAGAAGAAACGATTGAGCTTTTCAGTCGCTCCACCAGTTCGAGAAAGCGTTCGCCGAGCAATTCGGATTTGCTCGCAATTGACGCGCCGATATTGTCTAAAATCGAGAGATAATCCTTGGAGGTAATCACAAAATCGTAGAGCACCGAAAACTGCGGGATAATGATCCATACTGCAAGAACGAGGAGAACCGTTACGAGCAGGTAGGTAAAGAGAATCGCCAGAGTGGTCGTTTTCTTTTTTCCGTTTTTTTTCTTTTCAAAATGCGGTGAAAGTTTTTTCTCGAAAAATTCGACCACAGGAAGCAGGATCAACATAATAACTGCGGCATAAAGAATGGGTGCGAATATAGAAGCCATTTTGCCGAAAAAGTTGCGCACGTCATCCGCGTGAATTGCGAGGCTGATGAGAACGCCGGCAAACGCGGTAACGATCAGCGCAAGCAACGCATAGGTATTGTATTTTGTGTTGCGGTCAAATCTCATTTAGACGCCTCCTCTGTGTAATAGGCTGCGGTTTCGCGCGGTTTTCGTTTTTTAATCAGCAGGTATTCTATAAATTCCTTGACGATTTGATAGAACACGGCAAAAATCGGAACGCCCACGAACATGCCGAACAACCCCCACAGTCCCCCGGTAACGGTGATGGCCACAATGATTAGAAGCGAATCGACGCCCACTTTTTCGCCCAGAATTTTCGGGCCGATAATATTGCCGTCAAGCTGCTGGATAACCAGTGTAAGCACAACAAACCAGATGACCTTGATCGGATCGGCAATCAGAATGATGAACGCGCAGGGGATTGCGCCGATAAATGGGCCGAAATAGGGAATAATATCCGTGATGCCCGTAATCAGGGCGATAAGCGGATAATAGGGAATTCTGCACAGCCCGAACACAATAAAGTTGAGCAATGTAATGATGATTGCGTCCAGAATTTTTCCAGAGATAAATCCGCCGAAAGAGCGATGGGTAAACGAAGCCCATTTCCGCATGAATCGGTTGGATTTTTCGGAGAAAAATGTGCGGGTAAAGGCATTTATTTTCTCAAAGATCATTTCTTTCTCAATCAGAAAATATGCGGCAAATAAGACGGAAATCACGACTTTGGAGACAGTCGTAAAAAATTTGGAAGAGTACTCGACCGCAGTATTCATAAAGTTGCCGATCAAATCAAACGAGGAATCAATGAGCTTTCCGAGTTGTTCAAAAATCGCATCGACGCTGAGCAGGGCGTCAAGTGGATTTTCCCCGCTCTCTTTTTCGACAAAAAAATCACCAAACACATTATCAAGCCACTGTGAAGCGGTTGCAAGATAATCGTCAAACTTTGATTCCAGATCAATATAGCTGGATTTGATCTGCGGCGCAATCATTAAAATAAAAAGCGTGAGTACGGTTGCAACCAAAAGGATTGTCAAAGTCAGTGCAAGGATACGCCGCAGCCGCGGGCGCGGTTTGTTTTTATCCATAAATTTCAGCGCTTTCCGATCAAAAAACATACAAATCGGATAGAGAAGATAGGCGGTTGCAAATCCGATAAAGACAGGGCTGATCGCGCTGAGCAGGCCGCCTAAAAAACCGGTTACTTTCCCCGGGAAAATGATAATCAGCAAAGTCAGTACGGCGATAAGGATCGTAACACAGGTGTAGATCAAAAGCGTTGTATGCCGCCGGGTCCAATGAATCTGAAACATGTTTTCCCCCGTTCAAGATGAAATGCCGCCCTTTCTTTTTGCGGGCGATAGGTTTGCTTGTTTTAAAAAAGCAATGATTACCTTTATTATATAGTTTCAGGATGGCCAAGTAAAGGCTTTTCTATTGAAAAAATTCTTAAAATATGTTAAAATTTAGAATCACGGCTTTCTTCTGTGCGCTGAACGGCGCTCCTGATCCCCGGTTGGAATTAAACCTTTGCCGGGAAACAGATAAGCGAGCGGAAGATACAGCCGGTTGTTGGAAAATGGGTGTCCTCCCATATGAAAGGGCGGTGCGATATGAAGAATCAAAGCGGCGTGGATTTGCCGGCGTATGCAAAGATAAACCTGTATTTGGATGTAGCGGAGCGCGAGGAAAACGGCTATCATAAAATAGAAAGCGTGATGCAGCGCGTCAGTCTTTGCGACCGTGTAACCGTATCGGTGAGCAAAGGAGGGCCGCAGAGCATTTATATTCGCTGCAATCTGCCGTATGTTCCCCGGGATGCGCGCAATATCGCCCACCGCGCCGCAGCGTTGTTTATGGATGCCGCAGGCGTTTCCGCCTCCGTCCGGATTACGCTTGGCAAACGGATTCCCGTTGCGGGCGGCATGGCGGGCGGCAGTACGGATGCGGCCGCCGTTCTGCGCGCGCTGAACGGCTTGTTCGGCTATCCGCTCAGCCGTGCCCGACTGATCGAGCTTGCCGGAACACTCGGATCGGACGTGCCGTTTTGTCTGCGTGGAGGAACGGCGGTTTGCACAGGGTATGGGGAAATCATGACCGGCGTGCGCAGCAAAACGCCGCTCTGCCTTTTGATTGCGACCGGAGGTGAAAATGTGTCCACTCCGTGGGCTTTTGAGATGCTGGATTGCCGTTATCAGAATTTTGACGGCCGTAAAACCGATCCGGAGCGGCTTTTACGGCTTACTGCGGCGCTCGAAAACGGAGATGCTGCGTCCGCAGCGCAAAATATGTATAATGTTTTTGAGGACGCGATTTTTCCGCATCGGCCGCGTGCCGCGCGCGCCAAAGCGCTTTTGCTTGAAAACGGCGCGCTCGGCGCGTTGATGAGCGGCAGCGGTCCTACTGTATTTGGCGTTTTCCCCAATGCGGATGTGCGGTTCCGGGCCGGCGCGGCTCTGCTCGGAGAGGGATTTACGGTGCGGGAAGCCTATACGCTGTAGCCGACGCCTGAAGAGCAAAGAAAAAAGGTGTGGCGTGCGCAAAAGGCGCGGCAAGCGTCGCTTGCCCGGCTTTGCGGGTTTGGAGGGCGTATGTCGGAAAAATGATTGGTTTGATCCGGAAATTCTGTCTTTTTTACCCAAACCTATTGCAAAAAGGCAGAAAATGCGTTATAATATACTGCGATTGTGTATCGGCGGAGTTACTGCGTCGTGCATCTGATTTTGAACAGAATGGGCGGGATTTGCGACAACGACCGCAGATTTCGGGCGGATTGCCCGCGCCCTTTGTTTTAAAAATTCACGGGTCGTTGGGAAGGATTGTTATATGGTAGTAGCAGGAGATTTCAAAAACGGCGTTACCTTTGAAATGGATGGCAGCGTGCTTCAGGTTGTAGAGTTTCAGCATGTAAAGCCCGGCAAAGGCGCGGCGTTTGTTCGCACAAAGCTGAAAAACGTGATCACCGGGGCGGTTGTAGAGCGCACGTTCAGCCCTACCGACAAGTTTGAAAACGCATATGTAGAGCGCAAGGATATGCAGTATTTGTATAATGACGGTGAGCTTTATTACTTTATGGATATGGAAACGTATGACCAGCTTCCGATTAATGCAGACAAGCTGGGCGACGATTTCAAATTTGTCAAGGAAAATATGATGTGCCGCATCGTGTCCTATAAAGGCAACGTTTTCGGCGTCGAACCGCCTACCTTTGTGGAGCTTGAGGTCACGGATACCGAACCCGGTTTCAAGGGCGATACGGCGACCGGTACGAACAAGCCTGCAACGCTTGAAACCGGCGCGGTCATTAAGGTGCCGCTCTTTATTAACGTAGGGGATGTGCTCAAGGTCGATACGCGTACCGGCGAGTATCTTTCCAGAGCTTGAAAGAGGTATAAAATGAAAATTACGGAAAAAACGGCTTATCTGAAAGGTTTGCTGGAGGGATTGGCGATTGACGAAGCGAAGCCGGAGGGAAAGCTTCTGCGCGCGGTCGTCGATACGCTGGAGGAAATGTCTGCGGCGGTAGCTGAGCTTGAGGAAAAAGTCGGTACGCTCGGCGATTATGTCGAGGAACTGGATGAGGATCTCGGCGATGTGGAGGAATATCTCTGCGACGGCGAGGATGATGAATGTGAAGATTGCGACGGCGATTGTGAGGACTGTGAGTGCGACTGCGACGGTTTTTATGAGGCGGTTTGCCCGCATTGCGGAGAAACTGTTTGCTTTGATGAAACCTGCAATCCGCGCGATTTGATCTGCCCTGCGTGCCAGGAGCGCTTTGATTGCCTGGATGCGCCGGAGGAACCGTAATTTTCACGGTTGCGCATGTTGCATCGTTACAGAGATCAAACGGGAACCATTTGTTGAATGGTTCCCGTTTCGGTTGTCTAAACCAAAACAAAGGCCGGACGAATTTTGTCCGGCCTTTGTCGCGTTTTGAAAAAGCGTTTGTATACGACAAATATATTCAATTCAAAATCAGGTTAAGAATTTTTGATTTTGTCGATACAGGATTGACACAGTGCAAATGTCTCGTTTACTTTTTCATCAGAACCGCAAAGCTTGCAAGCTGCATGGCTTTTGGTTAAGACGATTCGTTCGCCGTCACGATAAATCGAAAGTTTGCTTTTTGACGTCAGCCCCAGAACAGTACGCAACTCTGCCGGAAGGACAATTCTCCCCAACTCATCGATATATCGTTGCGTAATCAGAGTCATAATTTGGCCTCCTTATATGTAAATTTTTATAGTATATTGTTCTGTCTGCGTTGTTACTAACGCTTGTAGGCGTAGTATAGCATACCGTGCTTGACGAAAATTGCCATAATTTGGTAGGTATTTAAATATTTTTTTACACGATGCCCGCTTTTATGATTTTTCTCTGTCGGCATCGTGTGTTATGGCATTTATCTGCGCCAAAATTTGGCGCTGCAGGCTGTCAGGCAACGTGAGAATTTGCTCGGCCAGTTCATAAACTTGTATAATTTTGTCGCTGGAAACGTCGGTTCGGAACACGGCGTCCGCCGGTACGTTCAAAACCGTCATAATTCTAATCAGGCTGTCTATGCTCGGAAATTTGACGCCCCGTTCAATGGCAGACAGAAAATTCGGCGTAAGGCCGACCGCTTTGGCGAGTTGTTCCTGCCGCATCCCGCGTTGTATGCGAAGAAGTTGAATTCGGCTGCCGATTTTGCCGTCATATTTTTCAGTTTTCTGTTTCATCGTCAAAAGAATAAAGATTCAGCGCGTCAAAATTCAGAAAATCTGAAAGTGTCATGCTGAATGCAATCGCAATTTTGTGCAGCGTTATGATTTTGGGATTTTTGGAACTGCCGTGAATAATGTTGTTAATGGTGGATTGCCGGATTCCGCTCATGGATGCAAGCTGATTTACCGAAATTGCTCTTTGACGGCATAAGCTTAGTATATGCTTTGCATACAATTCTGAATATTGCATAGTCACCCCTACTTGCGTAATAGACTTCTTTTGTAATCATAACAGTAAAAATACAGCGCCTTAACTTTCGGAAGTTAACGGTCTCAATTTTTCCCTGTTTTTTCCAATTTCACATAATTTTACAGTTGTGAAATCCGCTTATTGTTGGATCAATTGTCTGATTCATCGTCGGAATTATCATCAAAAAAGTAATCGTTTAATTCATCAAAGTTTAAAAAATCGGCGAGCGTCATATTGAAAGCCAGCGCGATTTTATGGAGCGTCTGTACTTTCGGATTTTTTGAGTTTCCCTGCATGATATTGTTGATTGTTGACTGACGCAGGCCGCTCATCATGGCCAGCTTGTTGATCGAGATATGATGGTTTCTGTTGTTGCACAGGGTACGAATACGATGCACAAAAAGTTCTGAATACTGCATAGCTTTTCTCCTTGTTTTGTAGTATTTAGTTATAGAATAGCAAAGAGAATTTATTATCTGAACTATGAATGGTTAATGAAATAGAATTTATATCAATAAAAATTTGTCCTTGTAATTTCCGGAAAGCGAACTTTGGCGAATATCGTCGAAGTTTAAAATAAAACGCCGATTCTGGCGCGGACGCTATGTCAGCATGGCTTGAAAATCAAACATGCGGCAGCGAACGTCATCGTGAAAAATAACGGCAAAAAGCGATCCTTGCAGCATCCTTTCGTGTGGGCGCATATATTGTAGAGAGCTCCTTTTTGTAGAATAAGGAGCTTAGAAAGGAATGGATAGGATGGGCATATCTAACTCTAATAAAGAACTGGATACTGCATGTATACCATGCGGCGGTTCATTTAAGATAAAATTATCCCTGGCGGCTGAGCCGAACATTGTGAGCAATCCGACAGACATTGTTTTGATTCTCGACCGTTCTGGCAGCATGGCAGGCAGTCCGCTTGCCAATTTGAAAAACGGAGCGAAAAAATTTATTGATATTATTGACGAATCTACAGACAGTTCGGAAGACGGTCAAATCGGACACGGAAGTCGTATCGGAATTGTGAGTTTTGCGAGTACCGCCACACAGGATACGCAGCTTATCACTTCGGTCGCCGATTTGAAGTCGGCGGTAAACACGCTCACAGCAGGCGGCGCGACCAATCACGCGGATGCTTTTGAAAAAGCGCTTGCACTGTTTGATCCGCAGTCGAGCAACGCGAAAGTCATGGTTATGTTTACGGACGGCAGAACGACCGACGGCACGGATCCGAATTTGGTTGCTTCTGCGGCAAAAGCGCAGGGCGTAATCATATACGCTATAGGACTTTCCGGAAACGGCGGCATTGATGAAGAGGCGCTGAAAAAATGGGTGTCTGCTCCGTCCTCGTCTTATCTTGCCATCACGCCGGACGATGCAGAACTTGAATCGCTGTTTGAGAATCTTGCGCTCAATATTTCAAAGCCCGGCGCTACGGATATTGTGATTACCGATACGGTATCCTCCTGTTTTAAAATTATTTCGCTGTCAACGCCGACCAGGGGAAGCGCAAGCCTTGTCAATCCCACGTCTCTGCAATGGAAAATCGAAGAACTCGGCGTCAATCAAAGCGAAGGCGCCGTTCTGGAGTTTACGGTTATGCATACCGGAAGCTGTTCGGGAGAGGTCGAGGTGAATCAGGACATTGATTACAGCGATCATGAGGGAAACGTCGTCACGTTCCCGTCGCCGTCTGTCGAGGTAGACTGCGGCGTTGTGGTTGTGGCGGAGCCGTGTCCGGAGCCGGTGGATATAACCGTCGGCGGGTGCGAGGACACGGTGGAGTTTGACGCAGGTTCTTTGACGCTGGATTCATTGGGATGTATACTTCAGCTTGACGTTACGCTGAGAAACGTTTGTCCGCATAAACGTGTAGCGCTTGCCGTGCTGCTTTCCGAGGTAGATCGCTGCGGAAATGAATATAAACGCGGTATGAAAGTCTTAACCGTACCCGCGCATACGAAGGATGCTTGTCAGGACGTGACGGTGCGGTGCATTAAATTTGTTCTTCCGGAAATCCTTGACGTTTCCGGTCCGGCCACGTCTATGTGCAACGATCGCAAATTGAAAGCGTCGTTTATTGCAAACTATATTGACAATGATTTTGAATGCTGTAATGTTGTGATCTGATAATTGCGCATGTCCGGGCGCACGCAAGGGCGCCCGGATACATATTTTTTGTACTTTGCAGGATTGCTTTGGTTCATTTTTGAAAAAACACGGATGAATTTGCGGTTTTATTGTATAAAAAATAGAGTTTGGTTTTATTGCCACTTGCAAAACGTATTTTTCTATGCTATAATCAATCTGAATAGCGTGTATACGCTTCAATTTGTGTATAGGAGGATCGCTTAAATGAGTGACGGCGGCTCTGCTGACGGCAACTTACGAGAGGAAAATTCATTCTTGTCGCAGTATGATTTGTACTGCAAGTCCAAGCTGGTTTTTTTTCTCCGTTATTATGGTCTGAAAAGCTGATTGTTCCCTGTAAGCAAAATGTATTTATATTACAGTAGGGAAAACTGCCTACAGATTTTTACGGAGGAATTGTTTTGACTATTTTTTGGCAGCTGTTGCTGCAAATTGTTTTGATCGCGTGCAATGCGTTTTTTGCCTGCGCTGAAATTGCGGTCATATCGGTGAGTGACGCGCGTCTTGCCCAGCTTATTGAGCAGGGGAACAAAAAGGCGCTGCGCCTTTCAAGGATGACAAGCGACCCGGCGAAGTTCCTTGCGACCATACAGGTGGCCATAACCCTTTCCGGTTTCCTCGGGAGCGCTTTCGCTGCCGACAATTTTGCCGGACTGATTACAGAAGCGCTCTACCGCGAGGGCGGCGCGCTGAGCAGGAATACGCTGAATACGCTTTCGGTCGTCATTGTGACTTTGATTTTATCGTATATAACCCTTGTTTTCGGCGAATTGGTTCCCAAACGCCTTGCGATGAAAAATGCGGAAAAATTGGCGCTTTCCATGTCGGGTACGATTCATACGCTTTCTGTCTTTTTCCGTCCGGTGGTTTGGCTGCTTTCCGTTTCGACGAACGGTGTATTGCGGCTTTTTGGCGTGGATCCGAATGCGACGGAAGAAACGGTCTATGAGGAAGATATTAAGGATCTGGTAGATCAGGGAAACCGTAAAGGCGTTATAGACATTGATGAGCGCGAGATCATACATAACCTGTTTGAGTTTGATGATATTTCGGTGGGCGAGCTTGCTACGCATCGTACCGATCTCAAGGTGCTGTATTTAGAGGATGATCCGGACGAATGGCATCGCATTATTATTGAGGGACGGCATTCGTATTATCCGGTCTGCCGCGAAACTGTGGATGTGGTCGAGGGTGTGCTCTGTACAAAGGATTATTTTGCACTGGAGGACAGAAACCGGGAAAATATCATGCAAAATGCAGTTCGTCCGCCCTATTTTGTACCGGAGGGCGTGCGTGCGGATGTGCTGTTTAAGCATATGAAGAAATCCAAAAATCATTTTGCCGTAGTGCTCGACGAGTACGGCGGCGTGACCGGTATCGCTACGATGAATGATCTTTTGGCACAGATTGTCGGCGATTTTGACGACGATCAGAGCGCGCCCGAAGATAAGCCGGACATCGTAAAAATTGGCGAGGATACATGGGAAATTCAGGGCAGTACGTCGCTTAGCGATGTATGCCGCGCGCTTTCCATGGAACTTCCGGTAGATGAATACGATACGTTTGGCGGGTATATAATGGGATTGTACGGTTCGGTTCCGGAAGACGGTACGGTTCTTTCGCTGACGGCAGGAACTCTTGTGATAGAAAACTGCGTGGTCGAAAATCATAGAGTTGAATCTGCAAAGGTCATTCAGCTTGTGGAGCAAACGGAAGAACAGCCCGGCGAAAAGGTATCCATATAATCGCGCCGATGTGATGTATGTATTTTACGGCGCGGCTGTTTGAATGGTAGAAAACCGGCGTCATGTTTTACGGCGCCGGTTTCATTTTTTGAAAAGGACAACACAAAGCGTCGGATGCACGGCAGTGCATTTGCGCTGAAGAGAAGAGGGGTGCAAATTGTGCGCAATGAGCCAGGCTTTGGACTGCGCTTCGGACTTCGTTTTTTGCAGGGCGTGATTATCGGTATCGGCGGCATTTTGCCCGGCGTGAGCGGCGGTGTGCTTTGCGTCGTTTTCGGCCTGTATAAGCCGCTTATGGAAATTATTGCACAGCCGAAAAAAAATTTAGGGCGGCATTGGCGGCTGATGCTGCCCGTGCTTTGCGGCATAGCGGTCGGCTTTTTCATTTTATTGCGCGCTGTCAGCAGCATTATGGAGAAAAACAGTGAGCTTGCTACCTGTTTGTTTGTGGGGTTGATCTTGGGAACGCTGCCCGCGCTTTTTCGCACAGCCGGAAAGACCAAACGAACCGGTGGCTCGTATGTCGCGCTTTTTTCCAGTCTCATTGTATTTTTAGGATTGTTTTTATACCTGAAGCACGGCGTCGGTTTTTCGATTACGCCGAATATTTTTTGGTTCTTCTTTGTCGGCGCCGTGTGGGGAATCAGCATTGTTTTGCCAGGACTCAGTTCCGCAAGCATTCTGCTGTTTTTGGGTTTATTCGAGCCTATGCTGGACGGCGCCAAGCATTTGGATATGGCCGTCCTGCTCCCTATGGCGCTTGGCGGCGCGGCGGCGCTGATCGGGCTGTCAAAGCTTTTTACATTGCTGTTCGATCGGTATGCTTCGGTTATGAATCATCTGATTATCGGTGTGGTGATTGCGACGACGATTCCGATTATTCCGGTGCGGTTTGCAAGCCCGGCTGCGTTTTTCGTCGATGCGGCGCTTCTGGCGCTTGGTTTTGTTCTTGCCTTTTTGTTTGACTGGTTCGGACGAAAAATCAGTCCGGATGTTGTATAATCCGAATAAAGAAAATCCGCATACGGCGCGAGAAGCCCTTTCTTCGTCGTTTGCGGATTTTTCATTTATGCGGCATAAGATGGTATTGGGTCGATCAGAAATAAAAGCGGGTTCGGCAATTTGACCGCGTTTTTGTTTGGGCAAAGATTTTGAATGCGGGGGGAAAAGCAAAGTACAAAAATTTCGGCAAAAATTTTTACCGAAAGTTTTTTGCGCTTTAAGCAAAATTTCAGACCGGTGCGCATAGAATTGTGACGGGGTGATGTTTGTATGGACAGACATGTCGGAAAAGAAGGCGCGGCCGTAATCGTCCTTTCCCTGATGCTTACCGCGGTGTTTGCACTGTCGGTCTGGATGTATGACGGGATTGAGAGCGAACTGTCGGACGGTACGCTTTCGGGAGCGGCTGAGGCTGTACGCACTTTCATGAATGAAAACGAAGCAATCGCCGCTTTTTTGGGAATGGAGCCGGAGCTTTCGGAGGACGCGGATTCGGCCGCGGCGACGCGCGCTGCAGTGGATGCGGCGGCGGATGAATACATCGCGCGCTACAACGGCATTTATCAGCAGTTTCGGTGATGTATGCGTGAATTAAAACGATTTGCCGGAATTCTTTTTTGCGCGCTGCCGATGATTTTGTTTTGCCTGATGTCGGGCGGCGTTATGTTTCCCTTTGCAGCGGCGGTGTTTGTGCATGAGGGGGCGCATCTTGTGGTGCTGCGTCTTGCCGGCGGCCGCCTGCGTTCTTTTGCGCCTGCGCCGTTTGGACTTTGTATGGAAATTGATGAAAATACGCTGACGCTCAGAGGCGAAGCGGCGGTGGCCGCTTCGGGCAGCGCGGCCAATTTACTCTGCGCTGGAATTTCAGTTTTGTTGTATCGTTTCTGCTCTGTGGATATTCTGACATTCGGCATCATCAGCTTTCTTCTTGCGCTGCTGAATCTGTTGCCCGCGTCGCCGCTTGACGGCGGCCGTTTGCTCTATGTATGTCTTGCGGCGCGGCGGGGACCGGATTTCGCCGCAAGGTGCCTTTGCGTTCTGACGTATATCGTCAGCTTTTTCTGGTTTTTGTTTGCTTCATATCTTTTGCTTACGACCTCAGAGGGGCTTTACGCCGTGCTTTTTTCCATGTATATTTTTGTCAAAAACACCGAATTTGCTTTTTCAAAATAGAAAAGCGCCGGAATCTTTGTGGAGCGGTTTTGGAGCCGCTCCTTTTTTACTGGGTTTTTAGAATTCCAATGTAAAAATTTACAGAAAAAAGAAGAACTGAAGAAAAAATTTGTAAATTTACACGGAATTTAAAATGCATATTGACGGCGCTTGAATCTGAGTTTATAATAATAAGTATATTCTTACGAATTGCAGAAAGGTACCGCTTATGCGGTCAGAGGTGATGCAGATGTCCAGGGTATATAATTTTTCCGCAGGACCGTCCATGCTTCCGCTTCCGGTTCTGGAGCGTGCGCGCGACGAATTGGTTTGTTATGGGAACAGCGGCATGTCCGTAATGGAAATGAGCCACCGGTCTCCCGATTATGAAGCGATCATCAAAAACGCAGAGACAAATCTTCGCCGGTTGATGAAGATTCCGGACAATTATAAGGTTCTGTTTTTGCAGGGCGGCGCTTCCACGCAGTTTGCAGCCGTTCCGCTCAATCTGATGAACAAAAATCACAAAGCGGATTATATCGTTTCCGGACAGTTTTCCAATAAGGCTTTTAAGGAAGCGAAGAAGTTCGGCGATGTAGTCTGTGCGGCTTCATCGGCTGAGGACAACTTTACATATGTTCCGAAAACCACACGGGAGAGCTTCCGCCCGGATGCGGACTATGTGCATATTTGTTTTAATAATACGATCTACGGTACCAAGTTCGATTACATTCCGGATACAGGTGATATTCCGCTGGTTGCCGATATGTCCTCCTGTATCATTTCCGAGCCGGTAGATGTGAGCCGTTTCGGTTTGATCTATGCCGGTGCGCAGAAAAACATGGCGCCCGCAGGTCTTACGGTTGTTATTGTGCGCGAGGATTTGATCGGCAATGCGGCCGAGACGATCCCCACGATGCTGGATTACAAGGTTATGGCAGACAACGACTCGATGTACAACACGCCGCCCTGCTATTCTATTTATATGGCGGGACTTGTGTACGAGTGGATTTTAAACGAGGTCGGCGGCCTTGATAAAATGAAAGCGTATAACGAGAAGAAATGCGGCGTCCTGTATGATTATCTGGATTCTCAGGATTACTATATTGCGCCCGTCCGTCCGGAATCCCGTTCCATGATGAATGTGACCTTTGTTACCGGCAATGCGGATCTCGATAAGAAATTCGCGTCGGAAGCTTCAGCCGCCGGACTCAAAAATTTGAAAGGTCATCGCAGCGTCGGCGGAATGCGCGCTTCGATTTACAATGCAATGCCCATCGAGGGTGTTGAAAAGCTTGTGGAGTTTATGAAGGACTTCGCAGAGAAAAATCCGAAATAAGGGGTGGCGGCATGAATATTAAATTGATGAACAAGATCGCAAAAGTCGGTACCGATGTTTTCGGCAGCGCGTATGCGGTTTCGGATGCGATTGAGAATCCCGATGCGATTATGGTGCGTTCGGCAAAGCTCCACGACATGCCTCTGAATAAAGAACTGCTTGCTATTGCGCGTTGCGGCGCGGGCGTCAACAATATTCCGGTTGATCGCTGCGCGGAGGCGGGCGTCGTTGTATTTAATACGCCCGGCGCCAACGCAAATGCGGTAAAAGAGCTTGCGGTCTGCGCGTTGCTCCTGGCTTCGAGAGACGTAGTCGGCGGCATTAACTGGGTTTCGGCGATCGAAGATAAATCGAACATCGCAAAGGATGTCGAGGCGGGCAAGGGACAGTTCGCAGGCTGTGAGATCGCGGGCAAGACGCTTGGCGTAATCGGTCTCGGCGCAATCGGCGGCCTTGTGGCCAACGTTGCAAAATCGCTCGGTATGCAGGTGATCGGCTACGATCCCTATCTTTCGGTTGCCAATGCGTTAAATCTGTCTCGTGCAGTGCACGTCGCGTCCGGCTATGATGAGATTTTCCAGAATTGCGATTATATCACGTTGCATGTGCCCGCAACCAAGGATACCGCCGGCTTTATCAACAGCGCGGCTATGGCGCAGATGAAGGACGGTGTGAAGATCATCAATCTCGCACGCGGCGAGCTTGTCGATGCAGATGCCATGAAAGCTGCGATTGATTCCGGCAAGGTTTCCTCCTATGTTGTAGACTTCCCGAGCGCAGAGCTTGCCGGCTATCAGAATGTGATCTCAATTCCCCATCTCGGCGCAAGCACGACGGAATCCGAGGATAACTGCGCGGTCATGGCGGCGCATGAACTCTGCGACTTCTTAGAAAACGGAAACATTGTCAACAGCGTAAACTTCCCGACCGTTTCGGTTCCGAAATGCGGCGGCGCACGGATCTGCGTTGCGCACAAAAACGTACCGACGATGCTTTCCCGCATCACAACGGCGTTGGCTGATGACGGTATCAATATCGAAAACATGGGTAACGGTTCCAAGGGCGAGTACGCCTATACGATCGTCGATACCGGCAGCAAAATTCCTCCGCAGATCGCGGATGAGCTTGCGGCAATCGAAGGCATTATCCGTGTTCGTGTAATCGGCTGATTGCGTTTTACATTCCAATTATAGTCTGATAAAAAAATCCGAAGCACTGCTTTTTGCAGGAGCTTCGGATTTTTTTTACAAAAGAATATGCATTTCAATCATTACACCTCGTCCTCGGACGGCTTTGCGCGCCGACAGGAGCGTGTCAAAACTAAGTGCTTTGCGAGCGGGAATTCGATTGCACTTTTTCCGCAGGGCGCTGTCCGCCTTCTCTCGAACGCTATTCGCCGCCAAACAGTTCCAGCAGGCGGAACTTCAGTTTATAGACCGGCTTTTCGGTACGCATCAAAAGATATTCGTCTTCGGTTAGACCGCAGTCTAAAAACATTTCATGTGTATCTGCATTGGTAGCTACGTTCAGGCAGAGCGGGGGAAAGAGCACGCACCAAAAATTCCGCCCCTCGCCTTTGCCGAGCGTGATGCAGAGCGCGGTATAGTTGCCGCGCGGAAGACTGAATTCGCCGTAGGTTTTGGTCGGAAAATATCGCTCGTCCAGTGTGACGCGGCAGGTATAGTCCGCTTCATCGGCCAGAAATACATTTACCGCATTTTCTATTTCTGAGAGCAGTTCGCGTGCTTTTGCTTCGGCCTCTTCTCGGTGCTTGCACTCTGCAAGCTGTGACGAATAGTTTTCGAGTATGAAATCCCGCACTTTGAGCTTTGTTTCCTGCGCTTTTTCACTGTCTGAATCGGCGATGATATGCAGGCGCAAAACGTCCTTGTATACACTGCCGTCTGCGGCAAAGCATATGGAATACAGAAGTACCGATGCAAGCACCAGTGCGGAAAATATTTTCAGAAACCGCAATACAATGCCTCCTTATGTTCAAAAGTGCATTATTATTTGCGCAAGCGTCCCTGTTTATGCAGAAGAAGGCCGAAAAAATTTCTGTTTGCAAAAAATTCCGAGAGCCGACGTTTTGACGGTTCTCGGAATCTGGCTATTTGATTATTTGACAAAATCAAATTCAAAGTCGTATATATTGACGGTGTCGCCGTCTTTTGCGCCCTTTTCCTCCAGCATGGCGATGACGCCGGCTTTTTGAAGCACCCGTGAAAAGAAGGACAGGGATTCATAATCGTCCGGATTGATCTGCCCCATGAGGTTGTACAGCCAGTCGCCCTCGACATAGTATATATCGTTTTCGCGCCGGACAGTCGTTTGACGCTCGCCGCGCGGCAGGATCTCGTCCTCGGGCGTGTATTCCGGTTCATAGACCGTCAGCGGAGGCAGTTTTCGCAGTTGCTCAGCGGTCAGTCTGACAAGCTGATCCAGATTTTTCCCGGTCAGCGCGCTGACATAGAGCAGTGTCCATCCGTTTTTCGCCGCAAATTTTTCAAATGCCGGAATATCAGTCTGCGCCTGTTCAAGCATATCGCTTTTGTTTGCAATGATGATCTGCGGCCGCTCGGAAAGCTGCTTGTCGTAGCGCGCAAGCTCGCGGTTGATTGTTTGAATGTCGGTAATCGGATCGCGTCCTTCAAGGCCGGATATATCCACTACATGCCAAATCAGGCGGCAGCGCTCGACATGGCGCAAAAATTCATGACCGAGGCCGAGTCCCTCGGAGGCGCCCTCGATCAGTCCGGGAATGTCTGCGGCAATAAAGCCGCGTCCCTCGCCCGCCGATACAACGCCGAGATTGGGGGAAAGGGTTGTGAAATGATAGTCCGCAATTTTTGGCTTGGCTGCGCTGATACGGGAAAGAATCGAGGATTTGCCCACATTCGGAAAGCCGACCAGCCCGACGTCCGCCAGCATCTTCAGTTCCAGCGTAACCTCGCGCGCCTCTCCGCGCGTTCCGCTTTTTGCAAAGCGCGGAATCTGCCGTGTGGGCGTGGCGAAGTGCCGGTTGCCCCATCCGCCGCGACCGCCCCGGCAGAGTATATACGGTTCGCAGTTTGACATATCTTTGATGATTTTTCCGCTTTCGCCGTCGCGGACAAGCGTTCCGGGCGGAACCGTGATTTCTAAATCGGCGCCGTTCGCACCGTGCATTTTTGAGGCTTTGCCGTTTTCACCGTTTGGCGCAATGAATTTGCGCTTGTAACGGAAAGCGAGCAGTGTGTTTGTCCCCTCGTCTATGCGCAAAACGATGTTGCCGCCGCGACCGCCGTCTCCGCCGTCCGGGCCGCCGGCTGCGACATATTTTTCCCGGCGGAAAGAAACGGCGCCGTTTCCGCCGTCGCCCGCTTTCACAAAAATTTTTACATGATCGACAAACATAAATTCTCCTTGGAAGCTTTGCCGTACCGCGTTATGCGTCGTTGCGCTGGCGGATTACCAGACGGATTGGCGTGCCTCGGAATCCAAACGTTTCGCGCAGACAGTTTTCGATGTACCGCTGATAGGAAAAATGGAAAAGCTCCGCGTTATTCACAAAAATTACAAAGGTGGGCGGTGCGACGCTCGCCTGCGTCATATAATAGATTTTCAGCCGCTTGCCTTTGTCGGAAGGGGGCTGAACTTTGGCGGTCGCGTCGCCCAGCATATCGTTGAGCATACCGGTGGAAATGCGCAGTTTCGCCTGCTCGTTGACGTAGTTGATATGTTCGAGCAGTTTGCCGACGCGCTGGCCGGTTTTTGCGCTGATAAAAAGAATAGGCGCGTAGGTCATATAGGAAAGCGCATTATAGATCTTTTGGGTGAACGTGTTGACGCTTGTGTTATCCTTTTCGATAAGATCCCATTTGTTGACGACGATCACGCAGGCCTTTCCGGCTTCATGGGCGATCCCCGCAATATGTTCGTCCTGTTCGGTAATTCCGGCGGTCGCGTCAATCAGAAGCAGACAGACGTCGGCGCGCTCTACCGCAGTGTGGGCGCGGAGTACGCTGTATTTCTCAATCACATCGTCGATTCTGGCTTTGCGGCGGATGCCGGCCGTGTCGATCAGCGTGTAGCGTCCCTCCGGGCATTCTACGAGCGTATCGACTGCGTCGCGGGTCGTGCCGGCGATGTCCGAGACGATCAGCCGTTCCTCGCCGAGGATTCGGTTGACCAGGGAGGACTTTCCGGCGTTCGGCTTGCCGATGACCGCGACTTTGATGCTGTCATCCTCTTCGTCCGACGCATCCGGCGCCGGGAGCACGCTGCAAATGGCGTCTAAAAGATCGCCTGTTCCGTTGCCGTGCGCGGAGGAAAGCGCAATCGGATCCCGCTCAAAGCCAAGCTCATAAAATTCATAGAAGTCAAGCGGCGGCGCGCCGATTTGGTCGATTTTGTTGACAGCGATAATGACCGGCTTGCCGCTTTTTTTGAGCATAACCGCAATATCGCGGTCGTCGGCGGTAAGACCCGCGCGGATATCGCATAGAAAGATGAGCACATCTGCCGTTTCAATCGCGATCTGCGCCTGCATACGCATTTGTTTTAAAAGTATATTGTCGGTTTTGGGTTCGATTCCGCCGGTATCGATGACGACAAATGATCGCCCGCACCATTCGCTTTCTCCGTAAATGCGGTCGCGCGTGACGCCGGGCGTGTCTTCTACAATCGCCCGCCGCTCTCCGATCAGTTTATTAAACAGCGTGCTCTTGCCGACATTCGGTCGGCCGACAATCGCTACTATCGGTTTTGCCATTTTCTATCCGTCCTTTTCTCTTGCCTTTTTCATCGAAAATCCGCATCCAGGAATACGGCCGCGTCTGTTCGGGCAATTTTATAGAGCGTGTTGGTCTCGGTTACACCCGTTTCGGTAATGTTAACATAAAAATATTCGCTGTCAAAGCAGACATAGGGGTAAATGTCATATTCTGGGCGATAAGGCGCAATCAGGGAAGCATAGTCCGCATTGCTTTCACCGCCCTCAAATTTTCCGTCGGTGAAAGCTGTGATAAATGCGGAAAAGTCGCTGAATATGTCGTCGCCGCCGAGCAATTCCCGCTCTGCGAGATCAATGTTTACTGTGTAAAAGACTTCGCCGCTTGTTTCGTCGGCACTGCCGCCTGCTGAGTAGACCGTATAACTGCCCGTAAAGATGGCGGATAATAGTCGCTCATCCGTATAAACGCTTGTAGCCGTAACGGTGTACTCGGCTTCTCCGCCTTCCTCTGAAATGGAGGATGCGTTCGGTATATATTTGGCAAGCTCATTTTTAGCCTCGGTCAGGAGTACTTCATCCAGCGCCGCGTCGCCTGTTTTTAAAATCGCATAGGAGATTTGCACAGCGTCGCCGAAGTTGGGCGTTACGGTTTCAATGCTGTAAACGGGGTCGAGCGGCTGATTTGAGGTTGTACCGTCGGATACCGCCGTATCGGATGCTGTAGTGGTGACATCCGGGTTTTCGCGCTTGTTACAGGCGAAAAGTTGTGTAATCAGGATCGCGCATAGACATGCAATCAAAAATTTTTTCATAATCTTAACCTCCCTTAGACGGTAAATCCGAAAATTTTGGAGATAAAATCCGCCCCGTCGTTTTCGGTAAAAAAAATCGGTATGTTCAATTTATGCGAAAGCGTTTCATGCGACATGCCGCAGAGGAACAGGTCGCCCTCCGCGCGCAGGGTGCAGGCGGGGAGGAGCAGCGCTTCTCCGAGCGGCTTTCCGGAAAGCTGTTCGGATATGTCTTTGCCGGTCAGCAGGCCGGAAACGGTGATTTCTTCACCAAAAAAGCGATTGATGATTTTATAGACATGGATATTCAGATTTTTGCAAAGCTGAGTCAAGCGTGTGCAGAGGCGTTCGATCAGATCATAGGCCGCTTCGCCGGTCGCGACGGAGACTTCGCGTTTCCGATTCCCAAGCTTGGAAATATAGTCGGGCAGAAAATCCAGTTCCAGCCCGAATTCCGACGCAAAGGAAGCGAGCATACCGACGCCGTTTTCAATTTGGGTAAATTCTTCATAAAAATCGGCGTTCGGGCTGGGGATTCCGCCTTTGATATACAGTTCATCCGCCGGAAAAAAGAGGCGCGTGCCGTATTTTTTCAGGCAGCAGTCGCCGAATTTTGTCACGTCGGCAATAATGGATCGGCATTCTTCGGCGGTGTAGGAAGAAAGCGGATACAGTCCTGCACGGAATTTGGTGAGCCCGGCGGGAACGACGGAAACCGAATCCAGTTCCGGCCAAAGCGCTTCTAAGTCGCGCATGGTACGCAGCAGTTCTTCGCCGTCGTTGATCCCTCGGCAAAGGACGATCTGCCCGCGCATGTGCGTGCCGCCGGCCTTAAATTTTTGAAGATAGGAGAGTACTTCTCCGGCACGACGGTTTTTCATCATGCGGATTCGGAGTTCCGGGTTTGTCGTATGCACGGAGATGTTGACAGGCGTGATCTTCATTCGGATAATGCGATCAATTTCAGTTTCGTCAAGGTTGGTCAGTGTGATATAATTGCCGTGCAAAAACGAAAGGCGCGAATCATCGTCTTTGAAATACAGGGAATCGCGCAGTCCGGGCGGAAGCTGGTCGATAAAGCAGAAAATACACTGATTGGCGCAGCGGTGCTTTTTGTCCATCAGCGGCGTGTCAAATTCCAGCCCGATGTCGTCGTATTCGCCTTTGCGGATTTCTATTTCCAGGTTCGTGTCGGCGCGGCGCAATGCGAGCACGACACATCGGTCGGCCAAATAAAAACGGTAATCGAGAACATCGCGGATTTCGTTTTGATTCACGGAAAGCAGGATGTCTCCCGCTTGGATGCCCGCGTGTTCCGCACGGCTGTGTTCCCGCACGGCGGATATCTTCACCATTCCCAGTAACCTCCGAAATCGCCCTTTCTGAATTGTTTTATTGTAACATATTATGCCCCGCTCGTCAATGAAATACGGCAAAATCCCGAAAATCCATGTTCTAAAAAGTCGTGCTCATTGCGGGCAGCCGACGAAAAGCTGCGGTGTATATGCGTATGACAAAGGTACGGGAGCCGTTTTATCCGGCTCCCGTACCTTTGTTTCATTATAATATATTATCGATGTTGGCCTGAATCAGATTTTTCAAATGATAGAGCGCTTCTTCCAATATGGCGTGCGCCTCTCGCCATTCGGCGACTTCATCGCTGGATGCGTAGCTGTTTAGGGATACCATCTTTTGTTTAATTTCATCCAGATGTTCATGCGGAAGAAACATGCTGATCGTAAAAAATTTTTTTTCCCAGAGAGATAGGACTTTTTTGCTGATTTCATGTGCGTTGGCCGGAACCGTATCTGTATCGGTCGGCGCGCGATGCAACTCGCCGAGAATTTCATCGACAATCGCCGTGCTGGCCAGCGTTCCCCAGATGCAGAATCCGGCGATCAGTGCAAGCACAAGCAGGGCGCTGACAAAAAGTTTCATTTTGTATTCGCACTACTCCTTTTTTATAATGTATACTTTTCCGAGGTCGTCCACAGATAAAAGAAAAATTTCTTTTTGTTCGAGTTTTGATTTTCGGATTTCTTCCTTTAGCCAAACCTCGCTTTTGCCAGCGCCGCGCAACGCCTCTTTTTTCAGGACGCCGTCTATAATGACTGCATGTGCGATTCCGCTTTCGCCGACCTGCAAATTCAGATCCTTTACAGTGACCGGCTGCTTTGCTGCGCGCGGAATGACCGAAAGTTTGCCGTTGTTTTCAAGTATGGCATAGTCCGCATTTTCAATCGCAGTAACACCGTTTTGGCGGAGTTGGCTCATCAGTTCTTCCAGGGACATTCGAGCTTTACTGAGTTCATCCTGCCTGACCTTGCCGCGTTCAATCAGGATGGACGGCGTTCCAAGAAAAATTCGCTTCATTATACTGGAGCGGGTAGAACAAAATGAAATGACAACTTCGAGAGAGATGATAATCAGAATCGGAACGATGGCAAAAGAGAGCGGTATTTCCTGATTTCCGATCGGCATAGAAGCCAGTTCGGAGATTAAAAAAGTCGTGACAAGCTCAGAAATTTCAAGTTCGCCGATTTGCCTTTTTCCGGTCGTTCGTATTGCCAGCACCAGCAATATGTAGATGATGACCGTTCTGATAATACAGGTAGCCATGCTATCCCTCCGTTTCCGGATAAAGTATTTCCTTTTCTTTTGGTAACTATTCTTTGATTGTATAAAAAATTTCCTAATAAAAAAGGGAAAAAAGTATTGACAAGAGGGTATAAGGAGT
>CATYXQ010000012.1 GCA_958414825.1 uncultured Eubacteriales bacterium
ACTGCGACGATGCGGACTGCGACGAAACTCCCGACACAGACGACGCGGACGATGCCAACGACGATGTAAGAACCTGCACAAATCAATATTGCGACGACGATGACTGCGACGATGCGGACTGCGACGAAACTCCCGACACAGACGACGCGGACGATGCGGACGATGCCGATGACATTGACAGCGACAGCGACAATGACGATTAACCGCTTGTTGAAAGATTCAGAAACCATCTCAAAAAATAAGCAACTATGGTATTAAGCAGATACAATGCCAAATCGTTAACGAAATAAAAAAAGACTACGCTCAAGGGTAAAACCCTTGAGCGTGATCTTTTCTCTATATGTAACGCCGATTTAAAGAAGCGAAAAATAAAAAGCGATTGACACAAAAATCCGCATAGAAGAAAAGGGTGTAACCCCATTTTATGAGGTTACACCACATTTTCAAAACACTTTCCTGTCAGCGTTCAGCGAATGCCGCAGGATTTTATTGTATCAAACGACGCTTGTCAGGATTCGGATCAACCCATTGCGTAAGGAACCAGAATCTTCGCTACGAAGAGCGTCAGGATACCGGTATCCTCGTCATAGGAAGCCATAATCTTGAGTTCGGTCATAATCGACTGTGCATTCTCATAGTCATCGGAACCGGCCACGGGAAGCAGAATCTCGTCGCCCTCGGTATCCAGAATGAACTGGTTCAGCACGCCGGCAACCGGCTCCTCAATCACTTCGACACGGTCGCCGCCGAGCAGGTATTCGTAGCCGGAGAAGCCCTCGCGAATTTCAAGCTCGGTTGCATCCAGGCTGCCGTCATACTCGGTGTTCAGCGCAAGACGGTCGAAATCGTAGTCGTCCGCACTGAAGCCGGTCGAATTGAGCGTGAGGATCGTCGCGTTTACGCCTGCAAGCGCATTCGGCAATTTGATGGTATCGCCTTCGATCTTAACCGTCTCCGCGTCGATAAACGTCAGGTCGGAAGCCGAAATATCCGTAAAGGTAATATCCTGCTCCGCGCCCTCCAGTTTGCGCGCTTCGGCAAACGCCTCTGCAAGCGACTTGTCGGACTCGGTAATCACGCCGTCCTCGTTGGCGTAGAGCGCCTTCGAGAGATCCAGGTCGATAACCGTATCGCTTCCGAACGACTTGGATTCGACAATCTGAAGCGTGCGCAGGTCAAGGAGGTTCGTGATGGTAACGGTGTACTTCTCTTTTACATCCTCGCCGCTCGACTCTACAAACAATTCAGAATCGTTCGTCGCCACATAGTAGGTTGCGTCGCTTGCCGCCGCACGGCTCTCGCCCCAATCCTCAACCGTGGAGAATCCGCCGGTGAACGCAGGGGTCTCGATAACGGCGACAATCAGATCGGAGGTAGCCGCATACACGTCGGCAGAACCGCTGATCGAATATTTTTCTTTCTGAATACCGGTGCGGACGCCGATATTGCCCTGACCGTCAATGACCACAATCATGGAATTTTCATTCAGCGTAACTCTGGCTGCGGTTGCATCCGGATCCGCCTTTATGGGATTGGTCTTGTGCGAAACGTCGGAGAAGAGCAAGCCCTCTGCAACCGTTGCATACGTAACTGCATCCTCTGCGGCGCCAAGGTTATACACGCCGTCTTTCTCGCTGATTACAGCGAAGAGTCTGCCGTTTTCAAGCACTTCCGCCAGTGCGCGGTATTCTTCGTACTTGGTGTAGGACTCGCCGGCAATTTCCACATAGGTGGCATACAAGCCGAGGCTGCCCTTGGTATCGAACGTGTCTTCATCCGCGTTATAATCCTTTGCAATTACGTCAAGCGCCGCCAGTTCCCATTCGCCGGTCTCGGTATTGAGCACCGCGATGCGGACGTAACCGTCTTTGTCCAGCACAAAGTCAGCCGTGTACTCGAGATCAGCCTCATCCACCTTCATCAGCTTCGCGATGCGCTCGGGGTCAATCGAAACGATTTTGAAGTCATAAGCGGAGGAGGAAATCGACTCGCCGCTGTACTGATCCATATAAACGATGCGGCCGTCTACCTCAACATACTTGACGTTGTCCTTGCCGGACTCATAGTTCTTGATGATCGTCTGGATCATCGCAGCGTTGTCGTCGTAATTTGAATAGGTTGTTTCATATGCGCCCTTGAAGCCGAAGTGCTTGTTCGCACCGCCGATCTTAACCGTTTCAGCGGAAAGGCTGGTGCCGGTGAGCGCGCCGGTCTTAAAGCCGCCGTGGCTCGATGCAACCGTCAGGATATTATCCACGCTGTTGTAGTAGTAGAACATGAAGTCGCCGGACTTCACACCCTCTCCCGCAAGCTTGACGGATTTTGCTTTTTCGCCGTTTTTCTTGGAAACAGACGTTGTAGCCGAGGTTACCTTGGAGGATGTGCCGAGGAGATATTCAACAAAGTTCGACTGTACTTTGTCCTTGTTCTCCACCTTGCTCTCCTCATAGGAGCCGATGGTTACGAAATCCGCATCCTTCGCAGTGGTGGAATCTTTCAGTGTACGGACGAAGTACTGACCAAATTCGTAGGGCGTGTAGTAAACACTCACGATCTTTTCAGCATCGCCGTCGCCTTTCTTGACTTCGGAAACCATATACTTCACGGCGCCGTTCGAGTTGCTTCCGACGTAGCCGTCCTTGGTCGTGAACTTGAAGTTGTCAAGGAACTCGGAATCTTCGTTCAATGCCCAGCCCGCGTCGCCGAACTCATATACATTGACCGTATATTTATCGGTAGCAAACTTCACGCCGCCGATAAGCAGGTAAGGCTGGCCGGTCGTCGGAACGACATATTTGATCGTGCCCGCGTCGCCGAGGTTTTCAACCTTCGTCATCGCATCCCAGTTGGTAAATACGACGCGCGCTTCGCTCTCTTCTGCTTCAATGCTGTACAGATCGAAGAATTTGTCCGCCTCGCTGTTGACCATGATGGTCGCACGCAGGCCGAGGTAATTGATCTTCGGCGTGTCCGCCTTGATGCCAAGGTCGGCCGCAGCCATCTCGTGCTGCTCGCCGTTGTATTCGACAACTACGGTGTCAATGCCGTCGCTGTTTGCCGCTTTTTTGAATTCGACAATGCTGATTTCAAGCTTGCCGGCTGCAAAACCGGACTTTTCAAGATAGGTTTCTCTCTTGATCTTGCCGGGGCCGAGAATCAATCCGTAGGGAGAAGAATCCTCCATGCCGGGATAAACGATCTCGCCGGTCAGCGGGTCGGTAATCGCAATCTGCGTATTCAGCATATCCCAGATCAGCTGCGCGGTCTCGCCGCGGGTCATGGTCTCTTTGAAATTGACGCTGTCGATGTTGTCGGTAAGGCCAAGCTTCTGCGCTTCGAGAATATGGCCGTAGGGGTAAGACATATCTTTCGTCTCGTAGCCGAGCGCACGAACGGCCAGTACCAGCATATCCTGATAGGTAATCTGGTCATTATAGCCGTAAATGCCGTTGCCCCGGCCGACGATCAAGCCGATTCCGGCCAGATAGTCGATTGCCGTACCGTACTCCGGTACATCCGTGAAAATAGCGCTCTTATCTGCGTTCCAAACAGAGGGGTCGGTTTTGCCGGTGATAGATTGAACGAAGAACAAAGCAGCCTGATAACGAGTGACGCCCTGATCGAGCATCAAATTTCCGTTTTCATCGCCCTTCATGATGCCGATCGCCGAAAGCTGCTGCGCCGCCTCGGTATAATCCGCAGCGGAATCTGCAGCGCTCATCGGAATTACAGACATGCCCACTACCATGAGCACCGCCATCATAAGCGCAAGAAATTTTTTGAAATTTCTCATACTGTGTGTGTTCTCCTTTTTCTTTTATTTTTGAACGTCCGCGCCGCACAGTTTTCAACGCGGCCCCGTCCTGTGCTCAATCGTACAACAAGACGTTCGCCTTTGCAAGACCTATCAGGCAACTGTCAGCAAGGTGTAATTTTCACGGCGTCTAAAACGTGTTTTTTGTAATATTTCGTCCACGTTTTAACAGCGGCGGAACCGCATGGCAACAGGCACACCCCCTCTAAAACAGCGTTTTTCCGAAAAATTCAAAAAGCGGAAAATTTGTAGAGAAAAAAGAATCTTATTTATTATTGAAAGAAACTTTAAAATCCGCGGGCGCGCCGCGGGAAGAAAAAAACAGTCCAAAATTACAAAAAACACTTCCAATTACAGGCGGAATGTGGTAATATAAGACGTATATATAAATGAAAACAAAATGTTCCCATTACTTTTGCGGCGGGGCTTTGCCCCAAACAGAAAAATTCAAACGCCATATTCGGAAAGGAGCGCGGCAGCCATGCAAAGCTATCTCTCTCAGCAAACGGCGGACACTGAAGCCGTCGGGCGCGCGCTTGCCGCACGGCTCTCGGACGCTCTCGTCACACAGGCGTTTATCGCGCTGTGGGGAGACCTTGGCGCGGGAAAAACCGCTTTTGTGCGCGGCTTTGTCTCCGCTCTCTCGGACGCGCGCGTCAAAAGTCCGACCTACACGATTGTCAATGAATATTCGGGGCGCGTGCCGGTCTATCACTTCGACATGTACCGGATCAGCGGCGAGGACGATCTGTACTCAACCGGATTTTACGATTATTTAGACGCGGGATTTCTGCTCTGCGAATGGAGCGAAAACATCCCGTTCGCCCTGCCTGAAAAGCGGATCGACGTGCGCATCGAAAAGGTCGGAGAGACCGGGCGCCGCATTACAATAGAGGATAGATCATGATTATACTGGCAATGGATACAACCGCAAAGCTGGCGGCCGCCGCACTGCTCGACGACGAAAAGCTGCTGGCCAAAGATACGCGCGACGGCGCGGGCGCGCACAGCGCTTCCCTTTTGCCGATGATCGCGCAGCTTTTGGAGCGCGTGGGCATTGCGCCGGACGAAATCGAACTGTACGCGGCAAGCGCCGGTCCCGGTTCGTTCACCGGCGTTCGTATCGGCGCGGCCACGCTCAAAGGGCTTGCGTTCGGCAAAGCCCGCCCCGCAGTCGAGGTCAGCGCGCTCGAAGCGCTCGCCTACAATCTGCGCGACACCAACTGCACCGCCTGCGCGCTGATGGATGCGCGGCGCGGACAGTTTTACACCGCGCGCTTTCGCTGCGGCGGTGGCAAAGTCGAGCGCCTGACGCCCGACGAGGCCAAAAGCGGAGCGGAAATCGCCCTGGCCTGCGCCGGCGCGGGCGCGCTCTGTCTTGTGGGCGACGGCGCCGAAGCGGCGCTTCCCTTTTTTGGGGGCGCGCCCGCGCTCGCGCCCGAAGCGTGCCGATACGCGGACGGAGAAAGCGTAGGACTTGCCGCGCTTGCCATGTACAAAGCGGGGAAAATAACAGACGCCGCTTCCTTTAAGCCAACTTATCTGCGTCTGCCGCAGGCGGAGCGCGAACGTCTCGAACGTATAGAAAAGGAGAAAGCAAATCATGCAAATCTTTAAGCGCATTATCATCGGCGCGGACAGCGCCGGCTATCACCTGAAAGAGCAAATCAAGGAAAAACTCACCGCCGACGGCTACATCGTTGAGGATATGGGCCCAGACTCGGACGCTTCCTGTCATTATCCCGTATTCGGCGGCGCGGTGGCAAAGGCGGTGGCCGCCGCAGACAAGGACGTCTGCGGCCTGCTGATCTGCGGCACCGGCGTCGGCATGAGCATGGTTGCAAACAAATACAAGGGCATCCGCGCGGCCTGCTGCTCGGATACTTTTTCCGCGCGCATGACGCGCGCGCACAACGACGCGAACATTCTGTGCTTTGGCGCGCGCGTGGTCGGCTACGGCCTTGCGTGCGACCTGGTCGATGCGTTTCTGTCCTCCCCCTTTGAGGGCGGACGTCATCAGACGCGCGTGGACATGATTACAAAAATCGAAAACGGGCAGTGAGGTTTTTTATGAGCAACATTCCGATAATTACCAGGCTTTTTGATCTTGAGCATACAATAGCAAAGCCGTTTCTCCTGCGCTATACCTATCCATGGGAGGCGCTTTCGGGGCTTTCGGATTTCATTAAGGAACTTGGCAATACGCTCGACCCCAAGCTCTATACGCAGACGGCGGAAAACGTCTGGATAGCGAAAGACGCGCATGTCGCGCCGAGCGCATCCGTCAGCGGCCCGTGCATCATCGACCGCGGCGCGGAGATCCGCCACTGCGCATTCATCCGCGGCAGCGCGATCATAGGAAAAAACTCGATCCTCGGCAATTCGTGCGAAATCAAAAATTCAATTATTTTTGACGACGCGCAGGCGCCGCACTATAACTACATAGGCGATTCCATCCTCGGCTGGCACGCGCACATGGGCGCGGGTTCGATCACCTCCAACGTCAAAAGCGACCGCTCGGACGTGGTAATCAAATGCGGGCGGGAATCCGCCGCGACCGGGCGCTACAAGGTTGGCGCAATCCTCGGCGACGGCGTGGAGGTCGGCTGCAACAGCGTCCTCTGCCCCGGAACCATCGTGGGGCGAAAAACGAATATTTATCCGCTCTGCCGGGTTCGCGGCGTGATCCGCGAGGACAGCATTTACAAGAGCGAGGACAACATTATATTAAAGGAGATAAGATAAGATTATGGGAAGACTTTTCGGCACCGACGGCATCCGCGGCGTGGCCAATGAAAAGCTGACGGTTGAACTTGCGGTCGCGACAGGCCGCGCCGTTGCCGCATCGCTCAGCAAAGGACAGACGAAAAAAACGATTCTGCTCGGCATGGACACGCGCGCTTCCTCCGACATGCTGGCCTCCGCGCTTTCAGCCGGAATTTTGTCGGTCGGCTGCGACGTTATTTCACTCGGCGTCGTCCCGACGCCCGCCGTAGCCTATCTTACGCGCCGATACAAGGCGCGCGCGGGCATTATGATCTCTGCCTCGCACAACCCGTATGAATTCAACGGCATCAAGGTGTTCAACGGCGACGGATTCAAACTTCCCGACGAGCTTGAGGAAAATATCGAATCCATTGTGCTCGGCGAAACGCCCGAACCGAAATGCGCATCGGGCGCAAAAATCGGACGGCTGATCCACAAGCCTGAGGCGCTGGAGGAATATATCGCGTTTCTGCGTTCAACCGTCGAGGGCGACCTTTCGGGACTGCGCGTCGCGTTTGACTGTGCAAACGGCTCCGCGTCCATGACGGCCGAGCGGCTCTTTTCAGCGCTCGGCGTACAGTGCGCCATGCTCTCCTGCACCCCGGACGGAACCAACATCAACGCCGAATGCGGCTCAACGCATCTTGAAAATCTGACGGCGTATGTCCGGGCAAACGGCTTTGACATCGGCATTGCCTTCGACGGCGACGCCGACCGTGTGCTCTGCGTGGACGGTACGGGCGAGGTTGTTGACGGCGATATGATTATGGCCATCCTCGCGCTCGATCTCAAAAGCCGCGGTATGCTGCGCGGCGACACGGTTGTCGGAACCATCATGTCCAACTACGGCTTTGTCAAATTCTGCAAGGAAAACGGCATCCGCTTTGAAGCGACCAAGGTCGGCGACCGCTATGTGCTGGAGGAAATGCTGCTGGAAGATTACCGCTTCGGCGGCGAGCAGTCCGGTCATATCATCTTCAAAGACTTCGCCACGACCGGCGACGGTCAGCTGACCGCCGTGCAGCTGCTCTCCCACATCAAGCGCAGCGGAAAGGCGCTTTGCGAACTCAAGCGCGTGATGACCAAATATCCGCAGTTCATCGTCAACATCCAAACCACCGACGCTGCAAAGCTGGCTTTTTACACCGACGATGAAATTCAGGCCATTTTGGAAGACGGACGCAAGAAGCTGGAAGCGACCGGACGGCTGGTCGTGCGTCCGTCGGGTACCGAGCCGCTGATCCGCGTCATGGCGGAGGGCGAGGACAACGCGCTGACCGAAGCCGTTGCAAAAAAAGTCGCCGAATTGCTGGCAAAGCGGTTAGCCCAGTATTGAACCGAATACAAAGCCGCAGCATATAATAATCAGTACAGACACGGAGCGGCACAGCAAAAAAGCGCGATGCGCCGGGTTCCTCTTCATACCTTTACTACCTCTATTCTCATAGAAAACAGTCTTACCCGTTCCGAAAAACGCCCGATTTTGCGATCAGCAAAAGCTGCGAAGAAAAAAATATCCGTAAACTATGTTTACAAGGCGGACATGCGCCGCCTTTAACCGCCGGAAAACCAAAGTTTTCCGGCGGGTTAACAGCCGCCAAGCGGCTTTTTCATAAATCGCTCATAAAAGGCGTCAAACGCCTTAGCGCCAGACCGCGCGGCGCGCGGTTCACGAGGTTCGGGGAGAATCGAAAGAGTCGGCGGATGCCCCGACGGCAACACTGCTGCCGCATTTTCCCACAAAGCCGGAGGGCAACCGCCGGACAAAAGGGAAAAAGCAGAATAAAATCAAGAAAAGAGGCGGCTTTGCGGGAGATGAGCGCCCGCAGCCGCAAATGTATACGTTCCATGTGCGGAATTGCAGGCTATACCGGCGCGCGCGAAGCGGCGCCGGTCATCATCGAGGGGCTTTATGCCTTAGAGTACCGGGGATACGACTCCGCGGGGGTCGCCGCGTTCGGCGCGGACGGTCGGCTCTCGGTCGTCAAAGCGGCCGGGCGAATCAAAAACGTCGAAGAAAAAATCGGCAAAAGCGGGACGCTTGCCGGCGCGCGCTGTGGGATCGGGCATACCCGCTGGGCAACGCACGGCGCGCCCTCCGACCAAAACGCGCATCCCCACGGCACCGACCGGCTTCAGATTGTACATAACGGCATTATCGAAAATTACGCGCCGCTTCGCGCCATGCTCAAAGAGCGGGGATATTCATTTGTCTCCGAAACCGATACCGAAGTCGCGGCCAAGCTGATCGATCTCTGCTACGCAGAATGCGCAAATCACACGGACGCCCTGATCGCGGCCATGACCCGCATGGTCGGATCCTATGCGATCGGCGTGATTTTCGCCGACGCGCCCGACACAATCTATGCTTTGAAGAAAGACAATCCGCTGATTGTGGGCGTCGGCCAGGGAGAAAATTTCATCGCCTCGGATATTGCGGCGGTGCTCCGGCACACCAAAAACTACTATCAGCTCGGCGACCTGGAACTGGCAATTGTGCGCCCCAGCGGCGTCGAGATCCTCGACATGCAGAAAGAGCCGCAGAAAAAGCCGCTGCTCACAGCCGCCTGGTCGATTGAAGCCGCCGAGCGCGGCGGATACCCGCATTTTATGATTAAAGAGATTCACGAAGAACCGGAAGCAGTCGAAAAAACGCTGCGGCCGCGCATTCGGGATATGCTTCCCGATTTCTCAGGTGAAAATCTATCGGATGAGCGGCTGAAAAACGCCAAAAGCGTCACGTTTGTCGCCTGCGGAACGGCAATGCATGCCGGACTTGTCGGAAAAAACGTGATTGAGGCGCTCTGCCGGATCCCGGTTCGAGTGGAGATCGCCTCCGAGTTCCGCTACAACAATCCGATTCTTGACCGCGACGATATGGTCGTCGTCATTTCTCAGTCGGGCGAGACCGCCGATTCGCTCGCCGCACTTCGTTTGGCGAAAGAACGCGGCGCCTACACGCTCGGCGTTGTCAATGTGATCGGATCGACCATCGCGCGCGAGGCCGACAACGTGATCTACACCTGGGCGGGACCCGAAATCTCGGTTGCCTCAACCAAGGCGTACACCGTGCAGATCTCGCTGATCTATCTTTTGGCCATCCGCATGGCGCAGCTTTGCGGCAAAATAGACGAGGCCGAAGCGAAAAAACTCACCGAAACGCTCTTTGCAAAAATGCCGGCTGTCATCCGCCGGGTGCTGGAGCAGAAAGAGACTGTCCGCGCGGCCGCCGCTGAAATTGCAGACAGCGAACATCTGTTTTTCATCGGGCGGGGCATGGACTATCATCTGGCTCTTGAGGGTTCGCTCAAGCTCAAGGAAATTTCCTATATCCACAGCGAAGCGTATGCGGCGGGCGAACTCAAACACGGTACGATTTCGCTGATTACCGATGAAATGCCCGTTGTCGCGCTGGCCACTGTGGACGCGCTGTACGAAAAGATGATCAGCAACATCCGCGAAGTCAAGGCGCGGGGGGCAAAAGTGCTGCTGATTGCCGACGCCGGCGCCGCCGACGCGGCCGCCGAGGCAAAGCAAACGATTTTCCTGCCGGAGTGCCCGGAAATGTTCCGCGCACTTCCGCTAGCCACCGTGCTTCAGCTTTTGGCCTATTATGTGGCCGACGCCCGCGGATGCGACATTGACAAACCGCGGAATCTCGCAAAAAGCGTCACGGTCGAATAAAACCAAACCGGCGTATCCCCGAAACTGAGATTTCGGACACGGTTTCGGGGATGCTTTCTTCGCCTGTTCGCCGATTATCCAAAAATCAAATGCGTTTCTTGTGTAATTTTCCTAAAACAATCGGCAATTTTTAAAATCTTGTAAAAAAGCCTTGCCTTTTCGGTTTTTCGCGTGGTATAGTCAAATTACGACAGGCAAAGACTGCCGCGCGAGCGCGGACAGGCGTTATCGTTTCGCATTTCATTATACCGGCAAAGCTGCCGTATTCCCGCCGAATTTCGCGGAATTTTGTTCCGTCAAATATACCGTTCGGCTGAAAAAAGGAGACTGACTTATGAAAACCGTTTCTTTCAAAAATCCCGTTTGCGCGGGCGCAGATCCGTGGATGTTCGCCTATGACGGCTGGTATTATCTCTGCTGCACCCACGGCCAGAAGATCATACTGTACCGGTCGAAAAATCCCGCGACCATCAAGGAAGACGAACAGATTACCGCGTTTCTGCCGCCCGAAGATCAGCCTTTTTCCAAGAGCTTATGGTCGCCTGAGATCCACTATTTTTCTCCCGAAGATTTCGGAGAGGAACACGCAGGATTTTATATGTTCATCGCATGTTCCGACGGGCAAAACATCCATCACCGCATGTATGTGCTCCGCTCGGAGGATCGCCGTTCCCCGTTCGCCGCTTACGGCAACCCCGTGACCGGGGAGCGCAACATTCCGGAAAAGTTCTGCTCGCCCGAAGACGAAACGTTCAACAGCGGCTGGTGCTGCGGACAAACAATTCTGCGCCACGACGGAAAAATCTACGCCATGTGGGTAGACGAAGTCGGCCGTCAAACGCCGGATTTCCACCAGCGCATCCGCCTGTGCCCCCTCAAAAACCCCTATACCACGGGCAAGGCCAGCATTCTCTGCAAACCGACCGAGGAATGGGAAATGCACGGCTTCGGCAAGGGAGCGGACGGCATCATCCGGCCGCGCGTCGTGGAGGGCGGAACCGCCGTTTACGGCGACGATGGCGAGGTCTATGTGATCTATTCGGGGAGCGGCTACTGGACAAAATATTACGCGCTCGGTCAGCTCACGCTCCAAGGAGACGCCGAAGTCTATGAGGACTGGAAAAAAGAAAAAGAGCCGATCTTCTTTATGTCCGACGAAATCTTCGGCTGCGGACACGCCTCCTATTTCACCGACGCCGCGGGCGACCGCTTCATCTGTTACCACGCCTATCTTTCCCCCGACCGCAAGGGCGGACGGTATGTCTTTATCGAGCGCTACCGGATCGAGGACGGCCATGTAATCATCGGCGACGGTTCCAAGCATCCCGCGCCTCTCGAAACCGAGCAAACCATCTGCGCGTTTGACTGAAACCGTATGCGGCCGGGCAACAATAAAAGCACGCCGCATACACAAATCCATATTTGAATGCAAAGGATACTAAATATGAAAAAATTTCTCTCCCTGAGTTTCATATTGCTCGCTCTTTTCACCGCCATGCTGATGACCGTCGGCGCAGAGGCAAAAACGATAGACGTTTCTACCGTAAAGGAACTGTCCAATGCGTTTTCATCCCTCTCAAAGGACGGCGGTACTGTCAATCTGACGGCAGATATTACGATTGACAACGCGACTTCGCTTCCGGCCAACACCATGCCGATTGCGCTGACCAGCAGCGCGCATAAAAAAATTCAACTCAGCGGCAACCTTACTTTCAACGGAGACGTGGAGATTTCCGACATCCATTTTCAGGCCAAAGAAAAATACCGTTCCATTTTCTGCAACGGGCATACGGTTTCCATCGCCTCCGATGTGACCTGCGGCATGGACAGCGGCGCCAACTATCCGAGCATTATGGCGGGCTTTGCCTCGGAAAGCACGGTCAAGGATGCGTCTCTGACCATCAACGGCGGCATCTGGCAGCGCGTCCGCGGCGGAAACGCCTCGGAATACCCTGCCCGCATACACTCGGAACTCGTCATCAACGGCGGCACCTTTAAAGAAAAGGTCACGGTCGGTTCCGCGGGCGCGATGGCCTCGGGCAGCGCCGTTACGGCTACAATCAACGGCGGCGTGTTTGAGCGCGGCGTAGTTTGCTTTACGCCGGGCGACAATACGCTTTATGCGGACTGCACGCTGACCATCAACGGCGGCGCGTTTACCGGCTGGGTCAAAGTCTATGAAGAGGACGACTGTGCAAACCGGCTAAGCGGAAAATGCACGATCCGTATCAACGGCGGCGATTTTTCCAAATGTACGGGCATACGCGGCTATGACGGCAATACCATGGACGTCGATATCCGTCTCTCAAACGCCCTTTTGACAAACGGCGCCGGTTCTCTAAAAGAAACCGACTACCTCCCCGGTACGCTGCTTCGCAAAAGCTCGGCCGATCCGTGGATGTTTGAGTACAACGGCTTCTATTATCTCACCGTTACCGGCAGCACCCGCGTCCTTTTGTATAAATCCCGCACGATTTCCGGCCTTTCTTCCATGACAAACAGCCTCGCAAGCGACTATGAGGAAATTTATCAGTTTGACGCCTCGCTCTGCGCCGATCTCGGTATCAAGCAGTGCGCGGGCACCTGGTCGCCCGAGGTTCACTACTACAGCGAAGAAGACTTCCCCGGAAACAGCGGCTGGTACCTGAACCTCGCGCTCAACACCGGAACCAACACATCGGGCGGCAGTGTCAACGTCAAAATGGTCGTGCTCAAATCGGTTTCGGGCGAACCGGAGGGTCCTTACGGCCATCCGATCACCGGCGTTATCAACGATCCGATCATGGTTGTGTACGACAAAGACGGTACCGGCAAAGGCGTACCGTATTCCGAATGGGCCTGCGGTCAGACCAGTATGCGTATTCCCTCGGGCGATTACAAGGGAATCTGGGCGCTCTGGGTTGAGGAAACCGGACGGGGTACCGCTGACTTTTATCAGAGTATCATGACGGCAAAAATGTCCAATCCATGGACGTTCACCGGAAAAATCGGCGTTGTCACCACGCCGACGCAGCGCTGGGAAACAATCGGCTCAGGCTACAGCGGCACAAAATGGATGCCGAGGGTCGTCGAGGGCGCAACCCCGGTTTACGGTCAAAACGGCGAACTGTATTTGACCTATTCGGGCAGCGGCTACTGGACGAATTACGGTCTCGGACAGTTGACCTACACGGGCGGCGATCCTACGGAAACCTCCTCTTGGGTAAAATATGAAAACAACCCGATCTTCTCGGCGGGAGACGCCAACGGCAGGCACCGCAGCGGCGTCGATTTGCAGGGCGTGGGACACGCTTCTTTCTTCACCGACAGCCTTGGAAACGGCTATATCTGCTATCACGCTTTTCCCTATAATTCATCCTCTAAAACCAAAACTGTCAGCGGTGTAACGCTCGCACCCGGCAAAAAAGGAAGCGCCCGAAACGCTTATGTCGAATCCTATTACATCGACTATACCATGTCAAACGGCTATTCCAAGGGTGTTATCCGCGTCGGACATGGCAACGACGCGCCGGCGGCGCTCGGCAGTATGCAGTCTTTCAAAATGGATACGTCTCCGACAAATCTGCCTAGTCTCATGGTCGGCGCCTACACGACTTTCACGACCGACGGATTTTATGTCCTGCCGGTTGAAGGCGGCGCGGCCGGAAAAGAAATTTATATCAACGGAAAAAAGAGTGAAGTCGCAGGCTGTTTTGGAAATTATCTGCTCCTGCCCGATTCGCTCGGCGAGGCGGTAGTTGAAGTGCGAGGCAACGACACAGTTTCGGTTTACGGCTGCCGCGACGGCCGTGCGGAAGCGCTGTTCACGCTCAAGCAGAACGAAGCGCAGTTCCAGTCCGAAAGCTGCGTTCTCGAAACCGAGCTTGTCCATACCTCGGACGCGGTTGCTTTTGCCGAATACGGAACGCTTGTCTCATTTGAAGGACAAAAACCGCCTTTCTTTGACCTCCCGCTGGCGCACAGTCTGCACGCGGCCAAAAGCCGCGCCTATCTGCGCGGCGAATTTGACTACTATACTTCCCGTACAGGAAACAAAACGATCTATAACGCCAGGATCATCAATCTTACAGGCGATTCAAAAGATTCCATCACAGCAGCGTCCTACGCCCTGTTTGACTATAACGGAAAGCGCTACATTGCATACACCAAATAAAGGGAGGATGTTATGAAGCCTACAAGCATACGTCTTTTAAATACTGTCTGTACGACAAATTCACACAAAGGCGAATGCAAAGCATCGCGCCTTGCGCCCAATTTCCGCGAAATGCTGACGCTCGAGGGACAGACCTCACCGGCGATCTCCGCCAAGATTTACTATCCCCGAATCAAAAAGCTATCCAACGGCAAATACATTCTCCTGCATCAGGATTACCGGCTCGGCGGAAATATTTTCTATTCGCTCAGCGACGACTGCCGCCATTTTTCACCCCGGCAAAAGCTGTTTGGCGCGCGGCCGGTTCTTCGCGACGACGGTGAAGAAGACAAACTCATGTATGCGACAGCCGACGCCGCCGTTCTTCAAAACGGCGATCTGCTGGTTGTATGTTCCTACCGTTACAATTCCGGCTACGCACTGGACGCAAAATACGGCGGCCTTGTTCTGAAGCGTTCGGCCGACAACGGCGTAACGTTCTCTGAGGAAAAACAAATCTATGTCGGCCGCAACTGGGAACCCTCCGTGCTGGTTCTGAAAAGCGGAGAAATACAGGTGTATTTTTCGCACACCGCGCCGAAATTCTATCTGGATAAAACCGTGCGCACCGACAGTCCGATTAAAACTTCAAGCGGCACGGCCATTATCCGCTCCTACGACGGCGGGGAAACCTGGAACCCGCAAATTGACGCGCCGCCCTACGCCGCGCACCGCGTGACGCAGAGCTACATCTGCACAATGCAAAACGGCACCAGGTGCTTCACCAACCAAATGGCGACCGCAGTTGAACTCGGAGACGGCACAATAGCCGTCGCAACCGAATCGGACATGTCCGGTTACACCTTTAAGCTCACCATGTCCTATTCGCACGACAACTGGGAAAAGCCGCTCGGCATAGACGAGGATGGCCCGGCAGACAAAATAACTGGCTTTGAGGCCGGCGCGGGTCCCTACCTTGCGCATTTCGAGAGCGGAGAAACCATTCTCTCCTACAACTGGAACGGTTTGCAGCATATCCGAATCGGCGACGAGCAGGGCAAAAACTTCGACGCCGAGCACGAAATCATCACATTCGGCGGCCGGTGGGGGTATTGGGGTTCGATTACAGCAGAAAACGCGCATTGCCTGATCTGTGCCTATCCGAATATCTGCGAGGATCGCAGCACCGGAAAATTGCTGATCGACAACGATCTGATGATCGGAAAATTCTATCTCAATCACCGCATCGACTGCAAGCCGCTCACCCAGATCTGGGCGGCCAACACCGACGCCCTGTTCTTTGGCGGCAAGTCGCAGGCACAGTGCACCGTCCGGACTGCGTATGACAGCGAGCATCTGTATGTCCGCGTAGACCGGCTCGACCGCTATCTCTGTGAGGCAGACAGCGCAGAGGTGCAGCTTCGTATCGGCGAGGATGTGTATACCATGGGCGCAAACGTGCAGGGGCGCGCCTGGTATAAGAAAAACAATGAACCCTGCGACTGGGGCGCAGAATTTAAAAATCTGGTCTACGGAGAACTGGACGAGTGGCGCGGAGATGATAATGGCATCCTGACGATTTTCTCCCTGCCCATATCGGTGCTCGGCGGCGCAGATCGTTTTGAAATCACCGCCTCGCTCAAAAATTTCGACGGAGACGACATGATTGCCGATTCGCTCGGCGACTGGTTTCCGGTGCAGATCCGATAAAATCCGCATTTTGTCAAAAAAACCCCCGGAAAGGATACCATGGTATCCTTTCCGGGGGTTTTTGGCAAGCAATGTTGCCGCCGGCTTTTTCTCTAAGCCAAAGGCGCGCGAAGCACAGTATGCTAGGACACAACGATTCTTTTCGCCGCTCTTCCGGTTTAATCAGCTATGCGGAAACGGCTCGGTCTTATACGCTTCAATCTTTTCATCTACCGCCGCGCGGAACGCCGCTTTCTCGGTCTTGCTCATACCGGACAACCAACCGTCGATGATTTTCCAATCGACCTCTGCCGGATCAATATCGAGAACCTGCGCCGCTATCAGATCCGCAATGAGAAATGCGAGCAGCGGATTTTGATGTTCATCCTCAATAAAGGGAAGCTGATAATTCAGCAATACATCTTTATACAGATCCGCACTGCGGATAATCTCTATATCAAGATTAAGATCCATAAAACCGTCATAGGTATAATACGGGGACGGCTTTGTAATATACGGATAATAGTAGAATTCCACCGCCTCCGAATCAAAGAAAGACATCAGAAGCATACAGTATTCATAGCTGTTCTCTATAATACCGGCATAATCCTGAAAGATGACGATATCGGCAAGCTCGATTTTCTCTTCCAATCTTCTTATATTATTTTGGAAATTATCATAATGCTGACGAAGTGAACCGCCGCCGATCAATTCGGTATGAATATTAATTTTTACATCCTGCCCTGCGCAAATGTTTTTTACTTTGGCCGGAATATCGTTGACATACGTATAGCTGTTTCCGATAAACAAAACGTCTGTAACGCCGTTATCCACGTGCGGCACCGGTTCTCTGTTCGTCGGCAGCGCCAATTCGTCTATCACGGTAACTTTCAAATTGTCAAAATAGACGCGCCCAAGGTTATCAAGGCCATTCTTTTCTCCGGCAAGACGGAAGCCAAACGTTCCGCTACTCCAAGTCGCATCGCTCTTTGTGAGAGAAAGCACAACCTTTCCGGTATCCAAATCCGTATAGGTACAATAGCAGCGATCCCCATAGACGATAAAATTCAAATGCAGATCCATGCCGGGCTCAAACACAACCGAGGAAGAAACCAAATTGCCGCCCCACGTGCCGAGCTTGCTACTGTATCCGATCGCCCCCCGATCACCAGCGGAACCGACAAAATACATATACCCGTAAAAAGAATTTGAACTTTCATCGGTTGCTTTCTCATAATCGCAGCGCATCAGCACACCGCCCTGCGTCTGGATATTATACATGTCCACATCGATCATATAGTTGGTAAGATTTGCAGCGTCCGGCCGGTTGAACAGCAAAAACGCGCTGGCATCGGATGTCAAATCGGCCGCCAAGGAATCGAGATACAACCGTCCATTGCGCACCACCCATTCTCCCCGATAGGCGGTAAAATCCTCCAAAACCGATTTATCCGAAAAATCCGTTTCATAATATACGCCGACCTCGGGTACAGGAATCGGGGCTTTAACCGTCTTGGTAATGACTGCGGTGCTGGTCTCGCCGTCCCACGCAACGACGGCGCCTAAGCTCTCAGCCACAAAACGAACCGGCAGATAGGTTCTCGAATTTTCAATAAACGCAGGCGCATCCAGCAACTTTTCTTCTCCGTTGACATGCGCCATGCTCATGCCGATGGTTATTTTGATTTCAGTATCCGGACTCGTAATCACAGCCGTACTAGTCCCGCCGTCCCACGCAACGGCAGCACCCAGACTTTCGGCCACAAAGCGAACCGGCAACATCGTGCGGCTTTCGCGAATCATCGGCGCGGCGTCGAGCGTCTGCGCCTCTCCGTTCAAAAAAGCCTGCGTCGATCCAACCGTCATTTTCAGTTCAATCGTCTCAGATGTTTCAACTGCATAGGCGGATACCAGCATTATAAAGATAAATGCAATCGCCAAAAATATGCGTTTTTTCATAAAAACCTCCAAAATTGATAAAAACTGTTCTAATTGCATTGTATCATGTTCTTTTGAAAAAAACAAGTATCTGCGCAAAAAAAATATCGGAGCGGATTCTTTTAAGAACCGCTCCGATATTTTCTACTTATTTCGTAATGGTCGCCGTGCTGGTCGCACCGTCCCACGCAACCGCTGCGCCGAGCGCTTCCGCTACGAAGCGAACCGGCAGATAAGTTCTTGAATTTTCAATAAACGCAGGCGCGTCAAGCGGCTTCTCCTCGCCGTTTACCGTCGCCGTTGCCGCGCCAATCGTAATTTTGATCTCAATATCGCCGCTCGTAAGCGTCGCCGTGCTGGTCGCACCGTCCCATGCAACGGCTGCGCCGAGATTTTCCGCAACGAAACGTACCGGCAGCATCGTGCGGTTCTGGCGGATAATCGGCGCTGCGTCCAGCGCTTTGGCTACGCCGTTGACATAGCCGTTCATGTCGCCGATGGTCATTTTGATCTCGGTTTTCTCAGTCGATGCGGCGCCGTCCTGCACAACCGTACCAAAGCCGGTAAGCTTTCCGGCAAGCGCCTCCCTGTCGGAAAACGCGGAAATATCAATTAAAGAAACGCCGTCCGTTACCGTGCCGTCAAAGCGCTGTACTGAGGAAAAATCTCCGCCGCTGACTGTAATCTTCAGATCTCCCTGCATATTCGTCGAGGTTTCCTCATCCACCGCCAGAAGTTTGCTGGTGAACGTACCGCCGTAAATATTCAGCCATACGTTTCCGCCGACGCCGCCGTTTACCGAACCCATATGCAGTCTGTGAATCGTGCCGCCGTATATATCGACATACGCCGTCCCACTGCATGAAACAGAACGGGAATGCGCGACAATATTGAATTTTCCGCTTTTCACCGTGATTTTGGAATCCGAATCCGGCAGAGCCGTAGCCGCGGTTCCGGCGTCCTTTTGTACGCCGCCGACAATCACCGCAGCCTTGGCAATCGCCTCATAATCGCCGAAATCCTCGCACCGAACGCCCATACCCATCTCAATCGGATTGAACTGCGCGACAATCAAAATAAAATTCTGCCCCGCCGGGTCCCCGTTGCCGCGAAACGTCAGATTCTCAAATACAGTCGGTCCGTTCAGGAAAAACCGATGTTTGTTGCTCACGATTCCGTGTCCCTCAGCGGTCCGATACGATACTCCCCCATACTCCTGGGTCAATGTAACCGTACCGGTATGTTTGGGTTCATTGAAGTGTTCGGTGAGCGTCAGCTTTTCCATCACAACAATCCGTCCGCCCGCATCGCCAAGCGCCGCATATGCGTCAGCCAGCGAACCGAACGCCGTGTCGGCCGTGGAACCGTCGCCCGTGCCGCCGTCCGTTACATAAACGACCTTTTCTTCTGCGTCCGCAAACACCGGACACGCGCACAGGACAAACAATGCAATCAATATGCAAATAAATGGGAATCCCGCGCTCAATTTTCTGCTCTTCATAGAAATCCTGCCTTTCCTGTATTTGATTTTTTACGATAAATGTGCGCCGAAAGGAAAAAACGCTTTTGTACCGCAAAATGGCACATCCTCGTATGTCTTATTATAATTATACCAAAAATTACATCAAATTCAAGGCAATTTTTTTGCAGTTTTTCCTCTGAAAATTTACACGGAGCGGAAAATACAGCGCTGTGAAAACCGAAATATCCGTTTTCAGCGGCCGCGTCTGTTTTTAGAACCCTGTTTTTTGGATAGATTTGTGTCTCGCTGTCCGGAAAAGTTTCTCTGTCCATGCTGTCCGGAATTTTTCTGTCCGCGCGGCTTTTGCGAAATTTCCCGGTCAAAAAGCCGCGCCTGAGCAGGTCTTTTCCGGGAGGCCTTTTTTTTCGCTGGCGCCAAGCGGCTTTGCCGCGTCTTTCCGGCCTCCGTCGCATCTTCTTTCCGGCTGCTCCGCGCCGGACGGACAAGACAGTCCGCGCCGTACCCGATCAGATCGGTGCGGCCGCATATTTCAAGCGCTTCACGAACAAGCGGCGCGTTCTTCGGTCGGTTGTACTGCAAAAGCGCGCGCTGCATCTGTTTTTCATGATAATCAGTCGCCACATAAACCGGTTTGCCGTCGAGCGGATTTATGCCCGTGTAATACATTACGGTGCTCGGCGTGCCGGGCGTCGGATAAAAGTCCTGCACCTGCTCAGGCGCGTATCCCATCCGTTTCAGGCAGAGTGCAAGCTCGACCGCGCTTTCCAGCGTCGCGCCCGGATGGCTGGACATCAAATAGGGAACAAGATACTGCTCAAGTCCCGCTGCCGAGCATAGCGCGAAATATTTTTCCCGGAAGCGCGCGTACACCGAAAACGAGGGCTTGCCCATTACGCGCAGAACGCGGTCGTCGCAGTGTTCAGGCGCAACTTTGAGTTGTCCGCTGACATGGTCTCGCACAAGCTTTTTGAAAAATGCGTCGCTTTTGTCGGCCAAAAGGTAATCAAAGCGGATTCCCGAACGAATGAATACCTTTTTCACGCGCGGAAGCGATTCGACGGCGCGCAGAAGTTTGATATACTCGCTGTGATCTGCGATCAGATTTTTGCAGGGCGTGGGCGCAAGGCATTTGCGGGACGCGCAGACGCCGTCGGTCAACTGCTTTTTGCACGCGCCGTAGCGGAAATTGGCGGTAGGGCCGCCGATATCGTGGATATATCCCTTAAAATCCGGCATTTCCGTAATGATCTTCGCTTCGCGCACAACCGACTCTATACTGCGCGACCGAACGGTTCGCCCCTGGTGAAAAGCGAGCGCGCAGAAATTGCACGCGCCGAAGCAGCCGCGGTTATGCGTGATCGAAAAGCGCACCTCTGCAATCGCGGGCACGCCGCCCGCCGCCTCATACATCGGATGATAGGTTCGCATATAGGGCAGCGCGTAGACTCTGTCCAGTTCTTCCCGCTCAAGCGGCGGCATCGGCGGATTCTGCACAAGAATCCGATCGCCGTATCCCTCCAGCACCGCGCGGCCGTAAATCGAATCCTGGTTGCGGTACTGCACGCCGTATGCGTCCGCATATGCCCGCTTGTCGGTTTTGAGACGATCGTATTCATAGGTTTCGACCGCGTTTTCCGGCGTCTTTTCGCCCCGCTTTATCAGAAAAACCGTGCCGCGCACATCCCGGATCCTGCGAACCGGCACGCCGCGGTCGAGCAGGCGCGCGATTTCGAGCAGAATCTTTTCGCCCATGCCGTAGGTCAGAATATCCGCACGGCTGTCCACAAGCAGCGAGCGTCGCACACGGTTGTCCCAGTAGTCGTAATGCGCAAAGCGGCGAAGCGAAGCTTCCAACCCGCCGAGAATCACCGGCACGTCCCCATATGCCTCGCGAATGCGGTTGGTATACACGATCGTGGCGCGGTCAGGCCGAAGTCCCGCGCGGCCGCCCGGAGAATAATAGTCGTCGGTTCGGCGGCGCTTGGCGGCGGTATAATGCGCCACCATCGAATCAATATTGCCGGCGCTGACTAAAAAGCCGAGCCGCGGACGGCCAAACTCGCAAAACGCATCCGCGTTCCGGTAATCGGGCTGCGCCAAAAAGCCGATGCGAAAGCCCGCGTCTTCGAGCACGCGCGTAATAATCGCCGCGCCGAACGAGGGATGATCCACATAAGCGTCCCCCGAAACATAGACAAAATCGACCTGTCCCCATCCCCGCGCCTCCATTTCGGCGCGGCAGACCGGCAAAAATCCGTTTGTCTGTTCCATTTTTTATCTCCCTCCCGGCAAAGAATGCCCCGGATAAAAAGAAAACCGCCATGCAGCGGTTTTCTCTGACCGTCGAAAAAACAAGTTTTTTTCGGCGATGGACGCGTGCACTCTCGTCGTCGCGCCGCCCTTTAGGCGGCACTTGCGCGTCTGTAAGGTGTTTACAAGGCGGCGCATGTCCGCCTTGTAAACATATTTTATTTACAGCATTCTTTTTCGTAATTTTTACGTGATCGACAAGCTGAGAAAACCGCCATGCAGCGGTTTTCTTTCACGATTTTTTAAATTTATTCCGTGACTTCCTCCATCACGAACGCTTCAAGCACGTCATTTTCCTTGATATCGTTATACCGTTCCAGGCCGACGCCGCATTCATAGCCTGCGGCAACCTCGCGCACGTCGTCCTTGAAGCGGCGGAGAGAAGAAATTTTATCTTCAAATACCACAACGCCGTCACGGATAATGCGAATCTGCGCGCTGCGCGCAATCTTACCGTCCTGTACATAAGAACCGGCTATCGTACCGACATTCGGCACATGAATAGTCTGGCGAACCTGCGCGTGTCCCAGAATATTTTCCCGATATTTCGGCGCAAGCATACCCTTCATCGCGGCCTCGATTTCCTCAATGCACTCATAGATGATGCGGTATGTGCGTACATCTACGCCCTGCCGCGCCGCCGCGTCAATCGCGCTCTTATCCGGACGCACGTTGAAGCCGACGATGATCGCGCCGGACGCCGAAGCGAGCATAACGTCGTTTTCGGTAATACCGCCGACCGCGCTGTGAATGACATGCACTTTGACTTCCTCGGTTGAAAGTTTTTCAAGCGACGTCTTCACGGCCTCAGCGCTGCCGCCGACGTCGGCTTTGACTACGATATTGAGTTCCTTGACGCCCTCGGAAATCTGTGAGAACAGATCGTCCAGCGAAACCTTGGCGTTGGCTTTAAACTCAGCCTCTTTGGCACGGTCGCGGCGCTGTTCTGCCAGCGTGCGCGCCATACGTTCATCCTCAACCGCGTTAAATTCATCACCCGCAAGCGGCACGGCGTCAAGACCGATAATCTCCACGGGAACGGACGGCCCCGCCGCAGTCACGTCCTCGCCGCGGTCATTTTTCATCGCGCGGACGCGGCCGACTGTGGTTCCGGCGATCACAATGTCGCCGGAATGCAGCGTACCGTTCTGAACAAGAACCGTCGCCACCGGACCGCGGCCTTTATCCAATTTTGCTTCGATCACGATACCCTTGGCGCGGCGCGCGGGGTTGGCGCGCAGTTCCTTGACCTCGGCGACAAGCAGCACATTTTCAAGCAAATCCTCAATGCCCTTGCCGGTAACCGCCGAAACAGGCACGCAAATCACATCGCCGCCCCACTCCTCAGGGACCAGATTATACTGCGTCAAGCCGGTCATAACCGCCTCCGGATTGGCGCTCGGTTTATCCATTTTATTAATGGCGACAATGATGTCAACGCCTGCCGCCCGCGCATGGTTAATAGCCTCTACGGTCTGCGGCATAATGCCGTCGTCCGCCGCGACCACCAAAATCGCAATATCGGTCGCCTGCGCGCCGCGCGCGCGCATGGCCGTGAATGCCTCATGGCCGGGCGTATCCAAGAACGTAATGTCCTTGCCGCCGATCTGTACGCGATACGCACCGATATGCTGTGTAATACCGCCCGCCTCGCCGTGCGTCACATTGGTGTGGCGGATCGCGTCGAGCAGCGACGTCTTGCCGTGGTCTACGTGACCCATGACGCAGACAACCGGGCTGCGAAGAACCAAATTTTCCTCGCTGTCCTCGCTCTCGTCAAACAGACGCTCCTCAATGGTGACAACGACCTCTTTGGTCACCTTCGCGCCGAGTTCGTCGGCAACGAGAAACGCGGTATCAAAGTCCACCACCTGATTGAGCGTGGCCATCACGCCCATCTTCATCAGGCGCTTGATGACCTCGGCCGCCGTCACTTTCAGGCGGGAAGCGAGTTCCTGCACCGAAATTTCATCAGGCACGGTGATTTCAAGCTGTTTTTTGCGCGCTTTTTCAAGCTCAAGCTTTTTAAGGCGCTCGACCGCCTGACGTTCCTTATCCCTGGCCTTGCTGTACTGGCTGCGGTTGTCCTGCTTTTTCAGCTTTTGACGGTTGGTGCCGTGATCCGAATTGTACGGACTTGCCAATGTTTCCAGCTTTTCATCATATTTGGAGAGATCGACCGTCGTCGTGCGCGTATCCACCACGCGGACGCTTCCGCGCGGCTTGGCGGGACCGTCGGTTCCGACGCGCTGCATCTGACTGATCGGCGCCGTAAACTTCTGCACGGTACGGCGCTCGTTGACCTCTTTGTCAAAACCGGGTTTCATCCGGTTATCCGACCGTCTCTGCGCCGATCCCTTTTTATCAGTTCCGGAACGTACAGGCGCGCTGTCAAACGACTTGCGCTCAAAGCGGTCGCCGAAATTCCGTGCGGGCGCGTTCCCTGCAGCGGATCGCGATGCGCCAGTCTGTGCCTGCGCTGGACGTCCGCCCTGCGGGCGGTCGGACGCGGGCCGGTCATATTGCGGACGCGGCGCCTGTGCGCGCGGCGTCTGCGAACGCTCATTTTGCTGCCGTTCGCTCTGCTGGCGCGCAGCTGCTGCCGCGCGCGCCTTGGCTTCTATGGCCTGCGCGGCGCTGAGACCGCGCGCGGCGGCCTTTGCTTGCTGCTCAGCTTTTGCTTCCGCCGCGGCTTTCGCCTTTGCCTCCGCGGCGGCTTTTGCACGCGCGGCCTCTTCCGCCGCGGCGCGCGCGGCAGCCTCGGCTCTCGCTTTTTCCTCCGCTTCGGCCTTTTCCCTGGCCTCCGCCTCCGCACGAGCTGCCGCGGCTTTCTGCCCCCGTGTAACAATGACAACATCGCCGTCCAGGTACGCATCAAGGCTGCTGATTTGATTGTCTTTACTGAGAACGTCCATGACCAGACCGTACTCATCCGGGTCAAGCGAGGCAGACTGGGTCTTGCCATCAATGCCGTGCGCCGAAAGAATATCAATGATGTCCTTTCCCTTGAGTCCAAGCTCCTTTGCCAACTGACTGATACGGTACTGTTGAAGCTGTGCCATTCGTTAAATACCCTTTGCACCGCGTGCAAAAATCCTTTCTTCGATCAAATGATATACCAAAACCCGCATTCGCGGAAATAACGTCTCAGCAACCCATGCGCGTCTCAATGGCGCGGGCGAACCCCGCATCCGCCACAGCGAGCGCCGCAACCGCGCCGGTCTTGCCCACGCGCGCAGCAAGCGTCTCAGGGGACGCATCCAGCGGCAGCGCATGAACGCCGTAATAGGCCGAGCGGTCAAGAATGCGCTTTTTTGTGTTTTCCGACGCCGCAGACGAATACAAAACCAAATGTACGCCGCCGCCCTGCAGCGCGCCGCATACCTGCGGCGTGCCGACGACCAGACGTCCCGCCTTTTTCGCAAGGCCGAGCATGGAAAGCGTCCATTCCAAATCTTTTTCAGGCATCGCCCGCAAGCGCCTCCTCAAGCGCGGTATACACTGCGTCGGGAATACCCGTCTCCAGGCTGTTTTCCAACCGACGCGCTCTGCGCGCCGCGCGCAGGCATTGAACATCCCGGCACAGATACGCGCCGCGGCCGGCCATGCGGCCTGTCTTATCGAGACAAACGCCGCCGTCCGGCGTTTTCACGACCCGGCAAAGATCCCCTTTATCCCGCCGCTCGCCGCAGCCGACGCATTTTCTCTGCGGAATCTTTTTCTTCTTTTCCACAAAAACTCCTTATTCAAAGCAGCTTTAAGCTTTGATGTCAATTTTAAACCCGGTAAGGCGCGCGGCAAGCCGCGCGTTCTGTCCTTCGCGGCCAATGGCCAGGGAAAGCTGATCGGGGTACACCAAAACCTTTGCGCTGCGCTCCGCGTCAATCGTGACCGAAATCACTTCGGCGGGCGAGAGCGCCTCGCGGATAAACTCTGCGGGATCCTCGCTGTAGCGCACAATATCGATTTTTTCACCGCGAAGTTCGTCTATAATCACGCCGATACGCGCGCCGCGGTTGCCGATGCACGCGCCGATCGGATCTACATTCTCATCCCGCGACTCCACGGCGATCTTGGTGCGGCTGCCCGCCTCACGCGCCACGGAGCGAACCAGGACGGTCCCATCCGCAATTTCAGGAATTTCAAGCTCAAACATCCGCTTGACAAGACCGGGGTGCTTTCTGGAAAGCGTAACGATATGTCCGCGGCTCTCCCGGCTGACCTCGGTAATATACACCTTTACGCGGTCGCCGACGGAAAAGCGCTCGCCCGGAATCTGCTCGCTCTGGAGCAGCGTGGCGTTGCTCGTGCCGGTATCCAGCACGACGTTGCCCGAAAGCTCGTCGGTCTTGACGACCGTGGCCGTGACGATCTCCTCGCGTTTGGATTCATATTCTTTCACGATCATGGCGCGCTCCGCCTCGCGGATGCCCTGCACAATGACCTGCTTTGCGTTCTGCGCGGCAAGCCGCCGAAAATCTTTGGTTTTGAGTTCCGTTTCATAAATGCCGCCCAGCTTTGCGCGCTTATTCTTTTCTTTCGCCTCGTCAAAAGAGATTTGCGTATCGGGATTTTCCACCGTCTCCACGATCTCCATCTGCTGGAACACACGCACGGTCTTTTTGTCGGGATCAATGGCGATGCGCACATTGGCGTTTCCGTTTTTGTCGCGCTTGTACGCGCTAAGCAGCGCCGCCTCTACCTTTTCCAGCATGTATTCCTTGGAGATTCCCTTTTCTTTTTCAATGAGGTCAAGCGCCTCAAAAAACTCTGCGTTCATTTTTTCTCTGCCAGAGCTTACGCCCTGCCCTTTCCTGTAATGACTTGCCGCGGCGCCGCCGCATATCTGTAACCGTCCGCCGCCCGTGGATCCGCCGCGTCCGCTTGCAGCGCGTTTTTCACGCGCAGGCAAACCGATGCACGGAGCGTTTTATTTTGCAGACGGGTCAAAAATCAAAAACCGTGGTGATCCGGGAAATTTTTGCGCGGTCGAGCACGACCGTCTCCCCGGCGCAAGAAAGCGTCACCGTTTGCTCGTTTGCCTCTCCGAGTATGCCGCGAAGCGATTTTTTCCCATTCTCCGCCGCAAAAAGCCGAACTTCCACTTCTTCTCCGGCAAAAGCGGCCAAATGCGCGTCGGTGCGCAGCACCCGCTCGACGCCCGGCGAAGAAACCTCCAAATGATAGGCGTTTTCAATCGGATCATGCGCGTCGATCACCGGATCAATCGCGCGGTGCACACGCTCGCAGTCGTCTATCGTGATGCCCTCGGGACTGTCAATCGTGATGCGCAGGTACCACTCGCTGCCCTCTTTGACGTATTCCACGTCCCAAAGCGTATAACCCAATTCCCGGACGACGGGCAAAAGAAACTCGCGCACGGCGCCGGCAATGTTTTTTGCACTTTTCATAAAACTCCTGCTTTTGCGTGAACAGCGTCACGCCTGTACTGATTTTACTATATACAACAAAGAAAGAGTGGCAAGCCACTCTCTACCCTTTCTATCCTCTGTCAGTTTACCATATTCTATGTGAGATTTCAAGAGGTTTTGCAAAAATTTTACCGGTTTTCGCTTCTTTTTCCGAGGTTTACGGCCAAATTGCCGGTATGCGCCCAAAAATTCCGGAAAAACAGGCTGTCCTGCGCGTTTTGCGTGACCGCCGAAAATCCGGCAAACGTGCGCCCGCGCCCCGCAAAATGCAGAAACAGACGCATTTTACGCGGACAAAACGCAATATTTTTTTCACCCGCTTGATTCCGGCCGCCGGTTTTGCTACAATAAGAATATCATATACCCCGATACGGGCGGAGGCGGATTGATGAAAAAGAAACTGAACATCCTGATGGCCACCATGCAAATGGGATTTGGCGGCGCGGAAACACATATTTTCGAGCTTGCGCGCGCACTGACCCAAAACGGGCACAGCGTCACCGTGGCCTCCGCCGGAGGCAAATATGCCGACATGCTCGAACAGGAGGGCGTCCGGCATGTCACACTGCCGCTGAACACAAAAAATCCGCTGATGGTGCTCCGCTCCTATTTCGGCCTCTCCGCGCTGCTGCGCGCCGAACATTTTGACGTAGTTCATGCGCACGCGCGCATCCCCGCCTTTATCTGCGGACGTCTGCAGAAAAAGCTGCACTTCAAATTTGTGACCACCGCGCACTGGGTTTTCCGCATCACGCCGCTCTGGAAGCGTATCGCAAACTGGGGCGACCGCGTCATGGCGGTCAGCGAGGACATCAAGCAGTACCTGATCGACAATTACGGCTACTTTGCGGATCATATCTTCATCACCGTCAACGGCGTTGACGCCGACACATTCTCCCCAAACGCCGACTGGACGCAGATCAGGGAAGAAATCGGTCTTTCGCATTCAAAGCATCGAATCGTTTCGGTCAGCCGCATGGACGAGAGCCGCGGGTATGCCCAGCTTTGTCTTGCCAGAACCGCCGAGAAGCTGCTGGAAAAATACCCCGATCTCGAAATTGTCATTGTCGGCGACGGCGTTATTTCATCCGAACGGAATCTTCTGCCCGAAGTGCGGCGCATCGCCGACGGCCTCGAAGAAAAATACGGGCGCAAAATCATTTTCACACCCGGACTGCGCACCGACACGCACCGCTTTATGGCGGCGGGCGATCTGTTTATCGGCGCGTCCCGCGCCGCGCTCGAAGCCATGAGCTGTCAAAAGCCGGTTATCGTAGCCGGAAACGAAGGATACATCGGCATTTTCGGCCCCGACAAGGAGGAAATCGCCTACAAAACCAATTTCTGCTGCCGCGGACTGGAGCAGACCACGCCGGAGCGCATTTTCCGCGACGTCTGCGCGCTGTTTGACGGCGGCCGCGCGGCGCTCGCCAAAAAGGGCGCGTTCTGCCGGGAAACCATCCTGAAAAATTACTCCGCCGCGCGCACGGCGCGGGACTACGAGCAACTGTACAACTCGCTTCCCGAAGCCTTGCCGACCGAGCGCGGGAATATCCTCATCAGCGGCTACTACGGCTTCGGCAACGCAGGGGACGATTCCATCGCCGCATCGCTCATCCGAAACATCCGGTTAGCCGACCCCGCCGCAAAAATTACGGTTTTTTGCAAAAAACCAAAGCAGAGCGGAAAAAAATACGCCGTGCGCGCAGTCGGACGCTTCAATCTGCCGGCCATTCTGCTTGAAATGCGGTATGCAAAGCTCCTAATCAGCGGGGGCGGCAATCTGCTGCAAAACACAACCTCCTCCCGCTCGCTCTTTTATTATACGACGATCATTCAGCTGGCAAAGCGCATGGGACTGAAAGTTTTTATCTGCTCGAACGGAGTCGGCCCCGTCTTCGGAAAAAGACATGAACGCGAGGTCGTGCGCACGCTTGAGCGCGCCGACGCGATCACATTCCGCGAACCGCAATCAATCGAATACGTGCGCTCGCTCGGCTTTGACGCGGCCAAAATCCGCCTGTCTGCCGACCCGGCGCTCACGCTCGAAGCCGCGCCCGCCGAGCGAATCGACTATATCCTGCGCGACACGCCCGCAGTCAAATTTTTTGCCGTCTCCCTACGCAGTTTTTCCGCACTCCACAGCAAGGAAGTCGCCGGCGTGGACGAGGCGGGCTTCGCCGTGCAGGCGGCCGCCGAAATCGACAAAATCGCGGCGGCGACCGGCGCGCTTCCGCTGTATCTGATTATGCAGTCCAGCCGCGACCGCGCGCTCTCGGAAACGGTGAACGAAAACGCGAAAAATAAAGGCGTCATTCTGTCCGGTCTCACCGCCGCCGAAATTCTCGGCGTGCTCTCCCGCTGCTCGCTGGTCATTTCCATGCGTCTGCATCTGCTGATCTACGGCGCGGCGGCGGCAAAACCGCTCGTCGGTCTCACCTACGACCCCAAGGTAGACTCGATGCTCGCCTATATGGGCTACGAGCCGCCTCTGCCGCTCACCGCGCTCCGCGAGGGCGCCCTCGCGGAAATCGCCGTCCGGCGCTTCGGGCAGGACGCGCCCTGCGCACGCATCGAAGAATTGAAAGCGCTCGCGCTGGACGACGCGAAAACCGCCGTACAAATGACCAAAACGTAAAGCAAACTTCAATTTCAAAACATACCGGCAAAGTTCAAAGCGGCGGTGATAAGCGAATATTCCGCGCTCGATTGGCGAATATCCACATCAATTGCCTCGCCTCTTTGCTAACTGCATTTTTGCCGCAAAAAACGGGACGCCGAAACCATCCGAAAGGATTATACGGCGTCCTGTTTTTCTTTTTCAAAATTTTTTATAATCCAAGCGCAATCCGATTCTTTCATGCCCGGATTTACGATTTCACCGCGTTCTCAACCGGCGCGTCTGAAAAACAACCGCATACAGATCCCCTTGGATTCGCAAAATACGATTTACGATTACAATCAATCAACATGAAAATCATCCCAAAACAGCCAAAAAGACCCGCACAGCGGGTCTTAAAAACAGATTCCAAATCAAATTGCACAGATATTCCGCCGAATGCCTCACAGCACGCGGGAAAGGAAGTCCTTGGTGCGCGCGTTTTGAGGATCGCCGAAAATCTCCTCAGGCGTTCCCTCCTCAACGATCACGCCGTCCGCCATGAAAATGACGCGGTCGGCAACGTCGCGCGCAAATCCCATCTCATGCGTAACGACCACCATGGTCATTCCGCCGCCGGCAAGCTCTTTCATAACCGCGAGCACCTCGCCGACCATTTCCGGGTCGAGCGCGCTCGTCGGTTCGTCAAACAGCATAATATCCGGGTTCATCGCAAGCGAACGTGCAATCGCAACGCGCTGCTGCTGGCCGCCCGAAAGCTGATGCGGATAGGCGTCCGCCTTATCGGAAAGCCCCACGCGCGCCAAAAGTTCGAGCGCTTTTTCCCTGGCCTGCGCTTTGGTCATCTTTTTTAGTTCGACGGGCGCAAACATCAAGTTCTGCAAAACGGTAAAGTTGGAGAAAAGATTGAAACTCTGAAATACCATACCGATATTTTCGCGCACCTTGTTGATGTCCGTGCGTTTGTCCGTAATCACGGCGTTGTCCACAACGATCTCGCCGCTGCTCGCCCTTTCAAGGCGGTTCAGGCAGCGGAGCAGCGTGGATTTTCCCGAACCGGACGGGCCGATGATACAAACGACCTCGCCCTCGCTCACCGTCATGTCGATGCCGTTCAAAACCTCGAGCTCGCCGAACTTTTTATACAGTTTACTGACCTTTACCTTTTCGATCATAGCTCATCCTCTTCTCAATATACATAGACAGCACCATCAGGCAGGAGATCACCGCAAGATAGAACAGCGCGACCCACGCGTACGTATTGAAATAATCATATTTAATCTGAATATACTGCGTCGCCTCGTTTACAATTTCCTTCAGCCCAATGACGGTCAGAATCGAGGTATCCTTAACTGAAATGATAAACTGGTTGACGATCGAGGGCAGCGAGATCCGGAGCGCCTGCGGCAGAACAATGCGGAAAGTTGTCTTTATCTTGGAAAGGCCGAGACTCCTCGCCGCCTCCGTCTGTCCGCGCGGCACCGCCTGAATACCGCCGCGGAAAATCTCCGCAAGATAGGCGCCCGCGTTCAGGCTGAGGGTGACAACGCCCGCCACATACGGCGTAAACCGAAAGCTGGTGACCGCGCCGGAAGTCAGGTAAGCGAGCATCGGACGAATGATCTGCGGCAGGCCGAAATAGACCATGAGCGCCTGTACAAGCATCGGCGTTCCGCGTATAACCCAGATGTATACGGCCGCGACGCCGCGGCAGACCTTGTTTTTCGACAGCTTAAGCAGGCAGGCCACAAGGCCGATTACAATGCCGAGCGCAATCGAAACAACCGATATTTTAATTGTGACTTCAATGCCCCGCAGTAAAAACGGAAGCGAGGCTTTCAATGTTTCTAACATAATGCTTTATCTTTCTGAAAGAATTTTGACGGCGTCTGACGATTGCGCAAACTGCCGACTGTGCGAAACACAGCCGGCAGAAAACACGTCGTTTTGTCTTAAATTAGTCTGCTGTAATGCCGTAATTCGCAAGAATCTCCGCATACTTGCCGTTCGCCTTGATATTGGCAAGACCTTTGTTGAACATCTCAATCAGTTCCGCATTGGTGCCCTTGTTGACAGCCAGACCGTACTGTCCAACATTGACCACGTCACCGAGCGTCTTGAGATCGAGGCTCTGCGCCTTGATCTGATAGCTGATGACCGAATAGTCCTCAAATCCCGCAGCGTCGATGCCGCTCATAACCGCCTGATAAACAGAGGGGGAATCCTTATATGTAACGATTTCAAAGCCGTACTGATCCTTAACGCTCTCCGCGTATTTCGCGCTCTGCGTACCGGTCTTGACCGCAACCGTCTTGCCTTTCAAATCCTCGATAGAGGCAACCTGACTGTCGCCCTTGACGATCATGATCTGACCGTCCGAAAAATAACCGTCGGTGAAATCGTAGGTCTCCTGTCTCTCAGGGGTAATGGTCATGCCCGCGATCATCGCATCGGCCTGACCGGAAGCAAGATTGCCGAGCGCCGCGTCCCAGCCGCAGTTGTCGATCTCATATTGAAAACCCTGATCCTCAGCAATGGCAGCCAGAAGATCCATGTCAATTCCGGTATATTTTCCTGTCTCGGAATTGAGAAAATCAAACGGTGCGAACGAATCATCCGCAACAACCCGGTAAACCTTATCGCTCGAATTGCCGCCGCAGCCGACAAAAACAACAGCCGTCATCAGCAAGGCAAGCGCAAGCAGTGCAATCTTGGAAAATTTCTTCATAAGTTAAGTCGTCCTTTCCGCAAACGAAAATTTACTTGTGTATCATACACACACAAAATATATGATACATGGTAACACATTCCATTCAGTTTGTCAAGCGCCGAAGCAAGATATATGGAAAAAACATGAAATTTTTGCATTTTTCATGTCCGGCTCCTGCAAAGCGGGGAAAATCACCCGAACAGATACCGGTAGTAATCTTTTTCCAGAATCAGGTGCGCGTACTTGTTTTTCAAGGAAACCACCCGATTCATCTGCTTGACATAGGCGGCGATTTCCTCCTCGGTCGCTTCAAAACCGGGGTAGGCGGTGAAGGTCCTGGTGCCGCTGTTGTACACGCCGTACTTGTTCAGCCAGTTCCAGGAACTGCCGTCGCCGTCGCAGTTGAGAATCACGAGCGGAACACTGTCCGAAAGCACGTCGGTTCCCATCAAAAGACGGGAATCATACGACAGGCCGAACAGGTTCGAGACCGTCGGAATGATGTCGAGCGACGAGCAGGGCGTATCGACGACAACCGGCTCCTCCATGGAAGCGCTCCAGATAATCAGCCCGTTGCGGAGCAGATCAAAATTTTTGTGGATGCCGTCCGCCGGGATGCCGTACAGTTCGGAAAGCTCGCTGTCGGTCAGCGCGTAGGGGTAATGGTCGGCGCTCATCACAAACACCGTATCCTCAAGCTTGCCGGCCGCCTCAAGCTGCCGAACCATCTCGGCAAGCATCAACTCTACCTCATACTGGCAGGCATGGTAGGCCTTGACATTGTCTGAGCAGGGGAGATCCGCGACCACGTCCTTATGCTTTTTGCTCATGTTGTTGCCGATAAAGGAATAATTGGCATGACCGCTGACCGTCATATAATAGGCGTGGAACGGCTCCTCCAAATTCAGATAATAGGGAAGCGTAGCCACGGCCATCTCATAATCCGAGCGGGGCCAGCAGTCGGTCAGCCCTTCAAGCCCGTGATTGATGGCGATAAACTCATATCCCATGTTCGGATGCGATTTGTCCCGTCCGTAGTAAGTATAAAAATGATTGTGGAACGCATACGTCTTGTAGCCGAGGCGGGACAGCTGATTGCCCATTGTAAAGTACATCAAATTTTTCGCGCTGTTCTCCAGGCACTTGGCGCTGTTGTGGAACAGGCCGGTCATCGCGGTATATTCGCCGGTCGCGGTGCTGCCGCCCCAGAGCGAAGTATAGAAATTGTTGAACACAAAGCCCTCGGTCGCCATCTTATAGAGCGTGGGCGTGCGCTCCTTGTCGATGGTCTTGTAGGAAAAGCCCTCCAGCGTCAGGAAAATGAGATTCTTTCCCTCGAACATGCCGGTGTATTTGTTTTTCTTTGTGGGCGCGAGCGACGAAAAATATTCGTGCGCGCCGCGGATCTCGGCGTTTTCCTCATTTGCGATCAGCGATGCAAAATCAATGTCCATCACATTGTCGCCGTATTCAATGGGTTTTGGGGGTTCGACCGGCTCAGTCGTGTCCGAAGTATCCGGGGCCTCGCTGGAGCCCTCAGGCGTCGTCGATTCGGGTTTGTCGCTTTCAAAGGGATTGACGATCTCGCCCGGCACCTCGCCGCCGATGTCCTTGTCCGGTTCGCCGAACAGAAGCACGCCGAAATCAAGGCGCATATTGGTCATAAGGCCATAGCGCTTAACCGCCTCAGTCGGGGAAAATTCGTTTTTGTAATAATACCGGTCGCCGAAATCGCTCCGATCAAGCGAAACAAGTCCCGCGCCGAGCAGTTGCAAAAGCAGGGCGGCGATCACCAGATACAGACGAAAAGCCATGGTCGGCGCAAAGGAGGGCGCATACTTTTTATAGTGAAGAACGAAATAGATCAGCGGCAAAAACATCAAAACAATGCCGAACCAGGAGGAAGAAATCGTCGAAAGCGTTTCGCGCCAGAAATCGCGCAGGGCGTTGCCCGCCATACCGACCATGGAAACGCGGTAAAACGCCTTGAAAAAACGGAAATAAACGTACTGCGATTCAAACAGGAGGGTTGTGAAAATCAGACAGCCGAGCGTAAAGCCGCGATTTACTCGAAGCGGCATCAGCAGCGCAAGGAAATTAACAAAAAAGCCGTAGGCAAATGAAAACAGCGTGATATAAATCAAATTGCGCACCGGCAGTTCGCCGTACAACGCAAAATGAAAAACAAGCTCCATAAACAAAACGGCAAGCGGAAAAAACAAAAAGAAAAAACGGTTGCGGTGATTGCGCAGCCGAATGCGCTCGGTCTGAGACAGCGCGCGCGGCGCACCCACTGCGGCGGGCGCAGAAAAAAGAGCCTTAAAATTCGGCTCGTTTCGGATTGCATGACGAATACGATCGATCCATTCCCTCAATTTTTTTGCCTCGCTTTCGGAATCGCAGAAATCCGGAAAACAGGACGCCCGCAGATCATAATCCCGCGCCCCATCGTCCAAAACCAATGCTCTACATTCAGATATATGCAGAGAAATACTAAAATATATTCTACTACATATTTTGGATTTTTACAACACGCTTCGTCAATTTTAATAGAAACTTTTTTTGTGGATTTTTCACACCGGCGACCGAAATCGCCGCGCCCATATCTTACCGCGTCCATACAACAAAGCGCGGTCGGATTTTTGGTTGTTTTTCCTGCTTTTCTTATATAAACTATGATAAAAACAAAATTTTCGACGAATCGATTTTTTAGAGTTGCAAAAAATTCATGGCTCAAAACAAATATTTCCCGAAAATATATTGTATATAATGTAACAAAATGATATTTTAAAACTCGAGGAATTGAGTGATTCTGTCAAAATTATTTTTCAGTTGGGAGGCAAAAAGCGTATGAAGAAAAAAATAATCACGATCCTTTTAGTCGTATTGATTCCAGTTATCGGCGTATCAGGCTACTATCTTGGCACACGCCAATCGGATGATACGCCCGATATTAAGACCAACGCACAATCTACCCCCATTGACAAAGAAACGAATTGGGATTCCGACTTCTCTAATATAAGAGAATTTGCTTCACAGCAACAAAATCAGCAATCAGAGGACTCCGAGGTCCTCGTTTATATTACGCCGCACGGTGAAAAATATCATAGAAAAAGCTGCCGGTACATACAAAACAGCACCCCGTCAGAAATCTCTGTCTCCGATGCGATAGATGAAGGATACACCGCATGTAAGGTATGTAAACCGAACAGATAAAAGTTGCATATCATAAAAAACAAGGCGGCACATGTCCGCCTTATAAACGTATTTTGTTTGCAATTCCGATCTTTTATCGACAAACTGAAACGAAGCGGCTATGCCGCTTCGTTTCTTTGTTTGGTTTTAGGTATTTGCCTCTTCGCGGGATTTCTTGCTGATATTTCATCCGGCATTCCGGATTTTTTCAGCCGTCCGAATTCATTTTTAAAAATCTTTGCAAAACTGCGGCAGTTTCCGCCCGCGTTGCGCTTTCCGACGGATCTATGCGGTTATCGTCCCGGCCGGAAATCACACCGCTGCCGACCGCCCATTCAACATTTTCCCTCGCCCATTCCGAAACCAAATGCGCATCCGCAAAAGCCGTCAAATCTGCTTTTGCCGTCGTATCCATCTTCCTGTACTCCGCATATCTCTGCATAATAGCCGCGATTTCCTCTCTGGAAATCAGTTTATCCGGCGCAAATTCCGTATCGGAATACCCTTTTACAATACGATTCCCGGCCGCCCAGCGCACCGCCTCGGCATAGTACGCATCCGGTTTCACATCTTCAAACGTCATCAGATAATTCACAACCGGCCGGTTTTCGATTCTCCACAGTACCGTTACCATCATGGCGCGGGTAATTTTTTCGTTCGGAGCAAACGCCCCCTCCGCCGCGCCGACAAAAATCCCCTGCTCGTCCATGGCTCGCACCGCATCATAGAACCAATCGTCCTCATGAACGTCGGTATACGGGTTTTTCCATGCTTCGGGATCGGCCGGTTTTTTGTCTTCCGTCCATTTCGCATATAAAATGACGTCTTTGGTTACCTTTGCCGAAAAATCATATTCCGCCGTGCAGGCTTCGTCCGTAAACCATCCGCCGAATGAATATCCCGCTTTCACAGGAACATCCGGCTCGCTTACAGTGCCGTTGCGCTCTACGCTGAAGGATGAAATTCTGCTTCCGCCGTTTGTCTCAAAGATCACGGTATAGCGTACCGTATCGCCGCTGGTCGAACGATATACGCTTACTGTAATATCGATTTCAGCGGTCGTATAATTTTCGTCGGCCGGGGTAAATACGACCGTTCTTGTGAATTTGCCGGATTCCCGCATGGTTTCGGTTCCGTCCTTCCAGGCAAACGCGCCCTCAAGCACGGTATCGCCGATTCCCTTTACAACGCCGTCTTCAATCTCCGAAGCGGACAATTTTTTACCGCGGGTCAGACGCGCCGCCGTAGGCGGCTCCGCGATAACCGGCATTGCCGGTGCAACAAACCATTCCATAGACAGATTTTCGCCGCCGGTCAGCGTATAGTTTGGATTGTCAACCGCCGCGACTTCGGCCGTGTAGACGCCTTTCGCGGTCGCCCGAACCGTACCCGTCAGCGTAAGATTGACCGTATCATCCGGCAGAGCGTTTTCGACCGCCGCCATGACCGCCTTTTCCGTCCCGTCATAAACAAGCTTTTCCGCGCCGCTCCACGCAACGCGTATCGGCCGCGGATTGACCGCTACGGTCACGTCGGCCTCCGCGGTATGATAGTGATCGGTATCCGCCGGCGTAAATTCTGCTTTAAATTTGTTGCTTCCCGCATTTCCTACGCTTTGCGTATCATCTTTCCAGGTCCAGCCGTCCGGCAATGCAACGCCGGAAAGCGTATCGCCGTAGGTTGCCGTGAGATTCGCGGGCGCCGTATATTCCGGCTCCGCTTTGACAATTTCAAAGTAGAATGTCCGTTCGCTTGTATACACTCGCCCGGAATCCGTGTTATAGTACAGATAGGATATGTTCACGCTGTATTTTCCCAGTTCCGCGGGAAATTCGTTTACAATATTATTTTCGTCATCCTTGTAAACAATTGTATATTCGGGCGTGTAGTCGGCTACCTCTATAATAAGCTTATCGACCCTGCCATAGGGGATTTCCGTATAGGTTGCTTCGTCATAAGACAAACTTACTTTTCTATCAAGCTGTACTTTTGCCCTGATTGAATTTCCTTTCGATTCTTTTGCCAAATGCAGCGTATTGTCCGCATGAATTCCGATTATAAATCTCGGATCCGCCGAATAAAAATCATCCAGAAGATTTTTACCGCTTGCATGAACGATATTCGCTCCATTGGCGCTTCCGCTGTTCAAAACCCGTATTGCAATCGGATTTTCGGCTCTGAAAGACTCGCCGACCGAAACCGCGTAGGATTTATATTGAACCGGATCCATTTTATCCAACGAAGTGCATTGCAATCCAACCACGGAAATATCATCGTCCCGGCCATCGGGACCTTTATTTTTGCTGATATCGACGACGCCGCTCAGCGTAATGCCGGAGGACGCCGCGTTCAGGTCGCCGCTGCTGCCGTTCGTGATTTCCGCAATGCCGCCTCCAGCGCCGTTCCCGGCTTTGCCCCAATATGGGTACAAAGCGGTATTGCCGATAATTTTCGCACCGTCGTTGATCTCTACAACACCCCAGCGGGACAAAATACCGCCGCCCATGCCATTGCTGGTATTTCCGCTGATTTCGCCGCCGTTCATTGTAAAGATTCCGCCGTTTCGGACGACAACGCCGGTGCAGGCGTTGTCTGAAATTTTTCCGCCGTTCATAATGAAGCTGCCTGCGGTCACGTTGACCGCACTGTATATTTTGCCCTCGGCGGTTTGGATCCCGGAAATCTCACCGCCGTTCAAGATCAGCTGACTGTCACGGCCCAGTATGCCGATCAAACCGTTTCCGGGCTCCTGATCGCCGGCGTCTCTGTTGGCATACTCAAAGCTGCTTGTGATTTTTCCCGTTTTTTCAGCGCTTGTATCCTCAATTGTTAAATTCCCGGCGCTTGAAACCGAAAAAACGCCGTATTGATCCTCTAAGTCATACAAAAGCGTAAATCCGTTCAGGTCCAGAGTTGCATAGACGCCGCTCACTCGAATCGTGCCGCTATAATCCGTTATTTTCCCTTTGTACTCCGAGGATTTCACATCCGCAAGCATTTTTACGGCAAACGGCTGACCCGAATCTGCGCCCGCTTCCCACGCCTTTGCAAAGCTCAAGAACCCCGTTGTTTCTTCTCCGACAGTGAGTTCTGCCGCATACTCTAAAACGCCAAATTCAGGCGCATCCGTATTTGCCCATGTCCGATACTGCTCATCCGCCTGCGCGAGCACCCATGCATTAAGCGCGCTCCAGAGCGTAGCCTCGCCCGTAGGCAGAGCGCTTTCCAGCTTTTTTGACGTATCAAAGGCAATCACGTTTTCCGCCGTACCGGATGAGACCGCGCCGAGCGCCGCCGCGCCCTGCGGATAATACATATTTTTTACCGTGCCTTTGTTTTGTCCGACAGCCGCGCCTGTGCTTTCCGCAACGCCGCCGGACACATTGCCCGCGCTGTAGCAGTTGACAAGACTGCCCGTTTCGGACTGAAACCCTGCAATACCGCCCAAATTCTCCGCGCTTCCGTCTCCTTGAATGTCTCCGGTATTGTAACAGTTTTTAATTTGCATCCCGGCAGAACTTCCGCTGATTCCGCCGGCGTCTCCTCCGGCGGTAATATTGCCGCTGTTCGAGCAGTTTGCGATCAGGCCGTCCTCCGACTCTACATAAATATCGCCTACGATACCGCCCGCCCATGAATATGTTGCTGTAATATCGCCTGTATTGGCGCAGTTTATGATTTCAAAGGGCGCAAATCCGTTGTCTTCCGAATACAGTCCGGCAATGCCGCCGACATTCATGGACGCGGTAATCGTTCCGTTGTTTGTACAGTTCAGAATTTTCTGACCTGTCCCGCCGACAATGCCGCCGGTAACCATACCGCCGGTAATCGTTCCGTTATTGACACAGTCCTCAATCAAAGTCTCTCCGCCGAGATCAAGCGTACTTTCCTGCGCGCCGCCGGCAATACCGCCGTTGAGTTGAACGTCATCGCTCAGCACGGTCATCTCCGAAGTTTCATCGACCGTACAGCCCGACAAAACCGTATCAGCCGCCATTCCTACAAGGAATGAATTGGCGATCGGAAAGCCGGCCTCTATTTTTGCCCCCTCAATCCTGATGTTTTGAATCACACACTGACCGCCTATATTGAAATCGGAAAGCGTAGAACCGAACAATCCCGCGTTCTTTGCAAATACATCCGGGTAGTTTATAAAAAGATTCTTCACGGTGCAATCGTTCCCGTCAAACACGCCCAAAAAAGGCATAACGGTTACCTGGTTAGCCGCAAAATCATACGAAAGCGTTCCGATCGGATTCCAACTGTTTTCCGCCGTCACAGTATCTTTCGCATACCCCGCCACACCGCCGTCAAGCAGGTCGATGCTTTGACTCAGCGTAACCGTTTTTCCGGCAAACTGCTCTTCTCCGCTGTTGACCAAATTTGCGATCTTGGCCAGACCGAGCGCCGTCATAACCGTGTAATCGCCGTTTGTGTCCACGCTATAGTCCGTGCCCTCGACGGCGGCGTTTCCGGCCTCTTCCCAGTTGGAAAATTCCGTGGATTGCACAGAAGCGCCACGAAAGCGCATCCCGCTCTGCGCATCGTTTTTCAAGCTTCCGCTCTCCGAATAAACCGAAAGACTTCCGCTCTCCGTCTCTTTCAAATTGACGCGGAAGGTGTATGTATTCGCCCCGGCGTCAGCCGCATACTCCGAAAATACGCCCGCCGCCAAAATGGCAGGCAGCATCAAACAGAGCAGCGTCAGACAAAGCAAAAATGCTAAAAATCTTTTCATATAAAATCCTTTCTTTTCATGCTATATTTTCGCAATTTTTATTTTTAACAAAAATTTTCTCCCGCAAGGCCGTTCAGTCCGAAACACAAGCAGGCGAGTCGCGACCGTAAACAATACGACCGTGGCTCGCCTGTTTGAACAAACTATATTTTTCTATGCACAAAAAAGACAGGGTCTGTCTGTCTGTCTGTCTGTCTGTC
>CATYXQ010000013.1 GCA_958414825.1 uncultured Eubacteriales bacterium
TGGTTGACCGTATCCCGCCGGATATACTGGCGGAACTGAAACGGCAGCAGCGGCAGTATGGAAAGGAAAGGTGATTTTATAAGTAACAATATCAGATACAAAAAGGAAACAGAAGTCGTGACTTTTCAGGGAAAGGAAATCACGCTGGAAAACCTCTCCCCGGTGTTCACGCCGGAGCAGGAAGCGACCAAACGCCGGGAACTGGAGCAGCAGCTTTATGAGGTGTTCCGCAAATATGCCGATAAGCGGCAGAAAGAGGAAGCCGGGGCATAAGGTTTTCCAAAGCCATCGTTGATTTGCGGGGCTGCTGGCGGTATAATAAAACTGTCAGCAGCTCCGTTTCTTTTTTAAGAAAAGGAGCGACAATATGAACAATCGAATAGACGCAATCTATGCAAGACAATCGGTAGACAAAAAGGACAGCATTTCCATTGAAAGCCAGATTGAGTTTTGCAAATACGAATTGAAAGGCGGGAACTGCAAAGAGTACAAGGACAAAGGGTATTCCGGGAAAAATACGGAGCGTCCACAATTCCAACAGCTTATGCGGGATATTGAAAGCGGCCTTGTGCGGAAAGTGGTGGTTTACAAGCTCGACCGCATCAGCCGTTCCATTCTGGACTTTGCCAACATGATGGAGCTGTTCCAGCAGTACAATGTGGAGTTTGTGTCCTCTACGGAAAAGTTTGATACCTCCACCCCGATGGGGCGGGCGATGCTGAATATCTGTATCGTGTTCGCCCAGCTTGAACGGGAAACGATACAGAAGCGGGTGACAGACGCTTACTACTCCCGCAGTCAGCGGGGCTTCAAGATGGGCGGGAAAGCCCCTTACGGCTTCCACACCGAGCCTATCAAAATGGACGGTATCAACACAAAGAAGCTGGTGGTAAACCCGGACGAAGCGGCCAATATCCGGCTGATGTTTGAGATGTACGCCCAGCCCACAACCTCTTACGGGGACATTACCCGGTACTTTGCCGAACAGGGGATTTTGTTCTACGGCAAGGAACTGATACGCCCCACACTGGCGCAGATGTTACGCAATCCCGTCTATGTGCAGGCGGACTTGGATGTGTACGAATTTTTCAAAAGCCAGGGTACGGTTATCGTCAATGACGCCGCCGACTTTACGGGGACAAACGGCTGTTATCTGTATCAGGGGCGGGATGTGAAGCCCAGCAAGAAAAACGACTTGAAAGACCAAATGCTGGTGCTGGCTCCCCATGAGGGCATTGTTCCGGCGGATATATGGCTGGCTTGCCGCAAGAAGCTGATGAACAACATGAAAATCCAGTCCGCCCGAAAAGCCACCCACACATGGCTGGCGGGGAAAATCAAGTGCGGGAACTGCGGATATGCGCTTATGAGTATCTTCAATCCGTCCGGCAGGCAATATCTCCGCTGTACGAAACGGCTGGACAATAAAAGCTGTCCGGGCTGTGGGAAAATCATCACTTCCGAACTGGAAGCGGTGGTTTACCAGCAGATGGTGAAGAAGCTGGAAAAGCACAAGACGCTGACGGGCAGGAAGAAAGCGGCAAAGGCCAATCCCAAAATCGCCGCCCTGCAAGTAGAGCTTCTCCATGTGGACAGCGAGATTGAAAAGCTGGTGGACAGTCTGACGGGCGCAAACAATGTCCTGCTCTCCTATGTGAATGTGAAGATAGCGGAACTGGACGGGCGCAAGCAGGAACTTGTGAAGCAGATAGCCGAGCTGACGGTGGAAACCATCAGCCCGGGACAGGTCAACCAGATTTCCGGCTACCTCGACACATGGGACGATGTATCCTTTGACGACAAGCGGCGGGTGGTGGATTTGATGATTACCACCGTTGCCGCCACAAGCGACAGCTTGAACATTACATGGAAAATCTGACGGGCGGTAATCCTCCCGTCAGACCGTTACCCTGTGTAGTCCCTTGTAAACTGTACTTTAGTATGTTCTTAACTATTTATGTCCTTCTCTTTCATGACTAGGACCTCCTTGGTATATTTTGTTGGGTTGGCGAACCTCAACTTCAATATACCAAGGAGTTTTTATTATGTCCATAGCTAAAGCTTTTTCTCCACTGGCAGAGCCAGTGGATTTACTATCATTCACGCAGAACAAACGCCATCCTGTAGGATGGCGTTTGTTCTGTCAATCAATATCTTCAATTACGGTTTCCGGCGGCGTTTCCAAAAGCGCCGGAGACATTACAAATTTTTTAATCAATTTAAAGGCAGATGCATAATAGAATCCATCGCAAATTCGTTCATCCACAACAGCGGTAAAGTCAATAAAGGTTCTTTTTTCAATTTCCCCATTGACACCCATAACATTTTTATGGTATTTCTGTCCGTAAGAAAGGAAAGCAGGAAGATTACCGAAATTATAAAGATGATGATAAATCGGCGGTATTCCAAGCGACCCCATGCTGGTGATAATCATAGAACCATGGAATGGACTGACGTCTAACAAAGCCTGCGGAAGCAAACCAAAATAGTCTAAGAAAGACAAAAGTGAAACCGTCCAGCGGAAAAAAAGACCGGGCAAACGCGTAAGCGCTTTGGCAGTTTTATCAAAATCCGTATTGCTGTTTTCTTTTGTGGCATTCTCTACCACCTGATTGAATTTTTCATATACCACGGATATCGTATCTGTCGGTTCAAAGCGCACTTTAATCATCGTATCGGGCGCGTCGAGCGACATTTCTTTTTTCACAGCCATATTAAATTCAATCGTATTGCGATGAAAAATTTTCTGTCCCGAACAAAAACGGTTTATGCCCGGACGCATGGCAATTGCACGGATATAGGCAGCCAGAAAAATATGTAGGATGCTAATATTTTTCATGCCTTTGCGACGCAGTTCACGCAGATATTTATCCGTCTCCGTGATGTCAATAGAATCCGTAATAAAATTCTGCGCATCGTTTCTGGTACGCATAATATATGGAATTACATATGACATCGGCGGCAGAGAGCGGACGCGCCTGCCGTCTTTTCTGTCGCCGAAGCGGCGCCGTCTTTTTTTCATGAGGAGTCCTCCACTTATTGCGCGGTTTTCATTTTTTAACGTTTATATCATAGCATATTATGACGAATAATACAAGCGAATATGACGATTTTGTGAATTTTTCATCTAATGGTACAATCTACCGCACACGCCGCAGACGGAAACGGGAATTTTTGCGCTTCGGCTTCTAAAGGCATTCCGCTTTCATCCAGCGGCATAATGCAAACCTCGCCGGATACCTGATAACAAACAATCAGCGAACGGCCGTCTTGAGTCAGAATCATATGTCTCGGTTTTTCGCCGGCAGTCGGGATCTGGAGCGCTTTTTTCAGGAATCCAGCCGAATCAGCAGTAAAAAACACAAGCGATTCACTGTACCGGTTTGCACCGTAAATCATCTTCTCATCCGGCGACAGGCAAATAGCGGAACAATGACTTTTTCCCAAAAAACCGTCCGGCAGCGTTGAAATGCGCTGAAGCAGTTGCTTTTCCGGCATCTTATATACCAACACTTCATTGGAAAGCTCGGTGATGACATATAAGAGGCTTTCGTCGTGGTTATATACAGAATGCCGCGGATGCTGGCCGCGCTCCGTATAAATACGGTCTTTTTCGCGAAGCTGACCGTTTAAGATCTCATAAAAATATATGATATCCAGGCCGACATTATTTACCATCAGCGTATCTTCCGCCAAATTGACATGCACAAAATGCACACGTGAAATCAGCGCGTCATCTCCGGATTCATTTTCTTGATAAAGCGCATTTGCTTTTAAAAACTTTCCGTTATCGTCAATGCTTGCGTACAGCAAATGCCCAGATCCCCAGCAGGCGCCGAACACCATATGATGTTTTTCCGAATAACAAACATGGCAAAGCCCGTTTCCTGCGCAGCGAATACTGTCAACACGGCTATATCCAACGCCGTTTTGCACATAAGAATGCAGATATGCATAATCGTCGCTTTCGGTCACGGCAAACATCCGGGCGCCGCAGACACATACAAAACTCGGAGATTCAATCGTATCATACCATAGAATTTTTCCGGTTTCATCACATTTGATAAGATTTTGATCGCCTTGTTTGCCGTATCCTGAAATAAGCAGTTCCATCTTTTGACCTCACTTTATAAAAATTCACGATCTAAACAATTGTATCATAACATAGCCGCATAGTCATTGCAACCCAAAAAGCCGCCGACCGAAATTAAAATTTTGTTTCGGCCGACGGCAAAAATTTTCAGCAGTCAATTGTAAATGTATACAGCGTCATGAAGTCATACTTTTCATTTGCGCGCAAAATCGTCCGTTCATACGACGGGCTGTCCGGTTCATACTGCGGTTCCAAACAAATCGCCTGCCGCTTATGCTGCTTTACACCGCCTTTGAACGGTACGGGACCACACAGAATATTAGAGGTATAAAACTGATTGCAGGGCATATCGGACGCGACCTGCATCGAAAGACCGGCGCAGGAAACATCGGCATGAACGAGCAACGGCCGAGCTTCATATTGCATCATTTTTGAACCGTTTATCCAATAATTATGTCCGTATCCGCCAATATTCCCCATCTGCTCATTCGGAATGTCAATGTCCTTTCCGATCTGCTTTTGCACACGGAAATCAAAAGGTGTGCCGGTTACATCAATCGTATAGCCCAAAGGAATCCGAAGCAAATCCACAGCCGTGAAACGGTCGGCATACAAAATCAATTCATGGTCTTCAATCGTCCCCTGATTATAACCTTTCAAATTAAAATAAGAATGATTGGTAAGATTGACATAAGTATCGCTGTCACAAATTGCCTCATACCGAATGGCAAGCCGATTATCCGTCAAGGTATAGGTTACCGTAACGTCCAAATTTCCGGGATACCCCTCTTCTCCATCCGGACTTGTATACCGAAGTACAAGGGATTCCTTATTGACATCCGGAATTTCCGCAGTCCATACTTTCCGGTCAAATCCGCTGACGCCGCCGTGATTATGGTTAAGCCCTTTATCATTTTTGGCAAGTTCGTATTTTTTCCCGTTCAGTGTAAAGGCTCCCTCGCTGATGCGATTGGCGTATCGCCCGATAATCGCCCCCTGATATGAATTATCGTTTACATAATCTTCAAGCGTATCAAACCCGCACACAATATCCCGCCCGTCAATATGCAGCGACTGTATTCTGCCGCCGTATGTCAAAATAACGGTCGTAACGGTTTCGCTTTTCAATGTATAGGCGTCAATCGGCGTTCCGTCCGCTAAAATTCCGAATTGTTTTTTGTCCATTTTCATTCCTCCACGTCTTGATAGTTTTATTTTAAAACCGTTTCCAAGCTTCGTCAAGACAAAGCGGCACGTAATTTTTATTGAAAATTTAACGCCCGGCATTGCAAAATAAATGCTATATATTGTAGAATAATAATATATAATGACGAATTTAAGGATGAGAATATCATGGACATTTTCAGTAAGCGCCCTTTGTTTCTTGCGCTGACCCTTTTTGTTACCGTCAGCCTGCTTTGTTGTAATCTAAACAGCAAAATCAAACAAATTTTATTCTGGATTTGTCTTTCGGCAACGATGCTGCTCTTCTTGACGGTCGTTTTAATCACGATCATCCGCCGTTTTGCGCCGGGTTTGATTCTGCGTCTTTTTCTCTGCGCTGTTTTCTGTACTCTGGCAACGGTATCTTCACTGTGTTTTTTTGAAAATACCGTATATCCGCTTGAACATACAGAAACGCCGGTTTCCATAGAAGGCGAAATTATCAAAAGAAATTTCAGCGCCTCTTATTTCAGTACGTATACGGCAAGAGTTCAGCGGCTTAACGGCGCAAAATGCGATTTTAAAGCAATACTGGAATTTGACGCTGAGCCTGAATTGACCCGGGGCGATGTTATACGCGCGGACGCGCTGCTGCATCCCTTTGAAGATAATATCAACGGGTATCATGCGCGCAGCGCCAATCTATCAAATGGAATTCTGATCTGCGCGGACGTCAGTTCATGCGTTTTACTTGGAAATCAAAGCGCTTCCTTTACATATATTTTCGATATTCTACGCGAAAAAATCGCTTCCAAAATTGACGGCGCTTATTCGGAAGATACCGCTGCACTTTTGAAAGCGCTTGTAATCGGTGAACGCGACTGCCTTGATGATTCGGTAGTCAGGGATTTCCGCCGACTCGGAATCAGCCACATTCTTGCAATCAGCGGAACGCATTTTACTGCTTTTCTCGGAATGGCAGCGCTTTTCATGTCCTTTTGCCGTCTGAATAAAAAAATAATTTATGCGCTGCTTATTCCGCTTGCGCTGTTTTACATGGGACTGTCTGGATTTTCCGCTTCTGTTTGCCGTGCCGGTCTCATGGCGATACTGTCCTATTGGAGCTTTCTGTGCGGCAGAAGCCGAGATTCCTATACGGCATTGATGATCGCCGTCTCTGCAATTTTGCTGCTGCGCCCCTTTTCAGTACTGAGCGCGGGACTGTGGCTTTCTTTTGCCGCTACTTTTGCCATCCTGATCGTCATGGATATTTTTCCGAAATACAAAGGTAAAAACCGTTTTTTCAGCGTTATCCTCATCTTTGCGCTTCAGCTTTTGATAACCATATGCGTCTTTTTTGCAACACTGCCGATTACAGCGGTTCAGTTCGGAGAAGTTTCGATTATGACGCCGCTTGCCAATCTTCTGATTGTACCTTTGTTTACGCTGTTTTTGTATCTTGTGCCGGTTGCCGTGCTGGTTTCGGATGCCGCCCTGATTCAGATTCTGATAAACGGCGCTTCGGATTTCATTTTGGGTATTACAAAGCATTTGGCAGACCGGCCGGGACTGCTTGTTTCCGTATCGCATGATTTCATCAAAATCATTTTATCCGTTTCGGTGATTTTTGTGGTTATTCTTTTAACTATGCGGCTTCAGAAAAAATGGCTGATTCTCTTTCCGTTATTTGCGGGTTTGCTTGCATCCGGCGTCGGAATTGCCATCTTCGGAAACACACATGCAAATGAAATACACTGTATCTATTTTACCAATACCGGAAGCGACGGAATCGTTTTGACTACAAACGGCAAATCTATGTATATTGATATTTCAAACGGAGCTTCAGGTACTGTAAACAAAGCAGAATACATATCGAAAACCGCATTTTGTCCAGAGCTATCCGGTTATATGATCACGCATTATCATGAAACGCATATCGGAAGTTTTGATAAACTGGCACGCAGCGCATATATCGAAACGCTATACCTCCCTATCCCAAAAGAAGAAACAGAAACCGTTATCATGCATGCGCTCTGTGATACGGCCGTCAATCGCGGTGTTTCGGTAAAATTGTTTGATTATAATGTGCCCGAAACGTTCGGCGCGTGCGAAATTATACTGTATCCGCCGCAATCTATTCCCCGCTCATCTCATCCGTCTGTTTCTCTCAAACTGACTTATCGCAATCAAAGTATTCTGTATCTCGGCTCTGCTTTTAATGAAACAACGCTGGATTGGTCAGATCAGGTCCAATATGCGGATTTTGTTTTGCTCGGTCAGCATTCTCCGATTGCGAAAAAAGCATTTTTTCTCCATACAAATGCGTTTTTAGTCTACGGCGATGCACAAATATTTGCGCTTTCACAAAATACAAATCCCGGTTTTGTGCTGTATGAAAGCGGGAAATATGAAATAACACTAAAATAAATCCAAATATTCGTGCTTTTTTATAGAATTCTCAATTGACACCCAAGTCCTTTTTCGGTATAATTCTATATAAATAAATAATATTACCGGTAAATTCTGCTAAAGGAGTTTATGATGTCAAAAATGGATATGCATGAAAAAATCGTCCAGGAGGGATTAACTTTTGATGATGTTCTTCTCATTCCTGCCAAAAGCGAAGTCCTGCCAAACCAAATCAACTTGGAAACGCGCCTTACAAACAAAATCAAACTGAATATCCCGCTGATGAGCGCGGCAATGGATACCGTAACCGAGGCGGATTTGGCCATTGCCATTGCACGTGAGGGCGGCGCGGGTACGATTCACAAAAACATGTCAATCGACCGTCAGGCAGAAGAAGTGGATAAAGTGAAACGAAACGAAAACGGCGTTATTACCAATCCGTTTTCCCTGTCTCCGGATAATTTTGTCTATGAGGCCGACGAGCTTATGAACAAATTCCGGATTTCCGGTGTCCCGATCTGTGATGCAAACGGTTATCTTGTCGGTATTATCACCAATCGCGATATGCGCTTTTTAGATGATTTCAACATGCCGATTCGCGATGTCATGACAAAGGAAAATCTTGTAGTCGCGCCTAAGGGCACTACGCTTGAGCAGGCGCAAAACATACTGCGCCATCATAAGATTGAAAAACTCCCCCTGGTCGATGAGGACGGCAAGCTCTGCGGGCTGATTACCATTAAAGATATTCTCAAAACAAAGAAATATCCGAATTCCGCGAAAGACAGCCGCGGCAGACTATTGTGCGGTGCGGCAATAGGCGTAACTGCCGATGTACTCGACCGTGCGCGCGCACTGCTGGACGCCAGCGCTGACTTTCTTGTATTGGATTCGGCGCACGGGCATTCAAAAGGAATCATTGATTGCGTGGCAAAAGTAAAAGACGCATTCCCCGAAGCTCAGATTATTGCAGGCAATATTGCCACGGCGGAGGCTGCACGCGATCTGATTCGCGCCGGCGCGGACGCGATCAAGGTTGGCATCGGTCCCGGTTCCATCTGCACGACCCGTATTGTTGCAGGTATCGGCGTTCCGCAGATTACGGCCGTTATGAATGCTGCTGAAGTTGCCGGTGAACTCGGTATTCCGCTGATTGCAGACGGCGGCGTTAAATACAGCGGCGATCTTGTCAAAGCCATTGCCGCAGGCGCCGACGTTGTGATGATCGGTTCCCTATTTGCCGGATGCGAGGAGAGTCCCGGAGAAAGCGAAATTTATCAGGGACGCCGCTTCAAAGTATACAGAGGCATGGGGTCGCTTGCCGCAATGGAAAAGGGATCCAAAGACAGATATTTCCAAACCGGAACGAAAAAACTTGTCCCTGAAGGCGTCGAGGGGCGCGTACCGTACAAAGGACCTCTGTCGGACACCGTATATCAGCTTATGGGCGGATTGCGTTCCGGTATGGGCTATTGCGGAACCGGAAATATTCCAGCGCTCAAAGAAAACGGTCGGTTTATTCGGATCAGTGCGGCGGGACTGCGTGAATCCCATCCGCACGATATCAACATCACCAAAGAAGCGCCGAACTACAGCGTACAATCTTAAAACCATCGCTTTACTGAAAAATCGTATATAAAAAGCAGACTGTTCAATTTTACGAACAGTCTGCTTTTTCACTTATTTACAGTTTCATTGCTTCATTCGCTTCACAAATCGCAGTATTCAGCGCTTCCAGAGATAGACAATCCGAACCGGAACGTACAAACATACGCAAAACTTTTGGAACTCGGCGGCGAAGCTCAAGATTTGCAGCGGTGAATCCGTACTCATCTATTGCGGCCACAACTGGCTGAGGCACGATTTTACGGACAAGCGTTTCCGCGACATCACGCGGAATACGCGTATCCAAAAGCAAATCCTCAAATGTTGTATTAGGTGAAATAACGGGTTTGGTTTCATCATTGTCAACGGTGACCGTAACCTCCAGCGGCAAATTACGGCTGCCGCCGCCTGCATACAGCGTGTAGGTACCGCTTACTTTTCGAAAATCTTTGACTTTCTCATCGTAAACCGAAAACATCCGGTCGTTCAGTAAAAATTCAACCGTTTTTTCCTCACCGACATCCAATTCTATCTTTCGGAAACCGCAAAGCCAGCGCAAAGGGCGCTCCGGCGAAAATGAACTGTTGCCGATAAACGTATCTGCAACCGGATTCGGATCTGCACCGCAATACAACTGCACAACCTCTTTCCCTGCCATGCGTCCGGTGTTTTTCAACGTTACAAATACGCGATCTCCGTCTGCCCGGATTGACGTATACGCAAAATCTGTATAGGAAAGACCGTGGCCGAACGGAAACAAAACTTCCATTTTCTTTTTGTCGTAATAACGGTAACCAACATAAATATCTTCTCCATAAAAGCACTCGTCACCGCTCCCCGGGAAAAACAAATAAGACGGATTGTCTTCCAGGCGTTTCGGATGGGTTTCGGCGAGTTTACCGGACGGATTCACTTTTCCAAAGACGATTTTCGCAATTGCACTGCCAAGCGCCTGACCGCCAAGATAAGCATGAAGTACAGCGGGCACACGATCAATCCACGGCAGTTCAGCCGGACTGCCGCCGAGCAGTACAACAACGGTTTTATCACAAACTGACGAAACGGCTTCGATCAACCGATTGTGCGCTGCGGGCATTCGCATGTGACGGCGGTCACGCCCTTCGGTTTCATAACTGTCCGGCAGTCCCGCAAAAATCAGCGCCCGTTTGCACTTTCTTGCCAATTCTACCGCCTCCGCAATCAGCGCATTGTTTGTTTCATGACGCTCGTCATACCCCGGGGCAAATTCGATAGCCGCACCGTTTTCCGCCGCAACGAACTCCGAAATATCATCAAGCCGAGTCGTTGTAACATGGCTCGAACCGCCCCCCTGGAAGCGCGGCGTTTTGGCAAATCCGCCAATCACCGCCAAAGGCGCCCCCGTCTCAAACGGCAGGACGGCATTTTCATTCATCAGCAGAACAACGCACTCTTCCAGTGCTTTTGCCGCCGCTTGATGGTGCGCGTCCTTGTCAAAAGTTCCGGGGTTCTGTGCGGGCAGATATTCAAAGATGACCCTGAGAACGCGGGCAACCGATTCATTTATTTCGCTTTCAGACAATTCTCCGCTTCGATATGCTTCAAGAAGCTGCTTTTCACGTTCGCCGTTCGGCGGCATTTCAATATCCGATCCCGCCGTATAAGCGTTCAGACGGTCGCTGATCGCCCCCCAGTCGCTCATGACAAAACCGTCAAAATTCCACTTGCCTCGAAGCAAATCGGTAATCAGCGTTTTATCCTCGCCAACGTAGCGTCCGTTTACACGATTATAGGAATGCATAATGGTGCTGACGCCGGCTTCCTTTACCGCCGTTTCAAAAGCAGGTAAATAAATTTCGTGGAGCGCACGTTCTGAAACGTTTGCGCTGCTTGAAAACCGTCTTGTTTCCTGATTGTTTACACAAAAATGTTTTGCGCACGCGGCAACGCCGCGGCTCTGCACGCCGCGGATAAAAGCAGCCGCCATTTGTCCGGTTAAATACGGGTCTTCGCTGTAATATTCAAAATTTCGTCCGCAAAGCGGCGAACGTTTGATATTCATACCGGGCCCCAGCAGAACGGACACCTGCTCCGCCCGGCATTCCTCGCCGATGAGTTCGCCTACCATTTGCGTGAGTTCCGGATTCCACGAATTGGCCATAGTCGATGCGCTTGGAAACCCTGTTGCCGGCACCGTATAATATACACCGTCATCGTCGGCAGTACGCTTGCGCAGCCCATGCGGTCCGTCGCACATCATCATGCACGGAATCCCAAGCCGATCTAAAAAAGGCGCATGCCAGGTATCACAACCGGAAGCAAAGGAAATTTTTTCTTCCACCGTCATGTTTTCAAGTAAAGACCGGATTTTTTCCGAGAGCGTAGAATTGTTTTCCATAAAATGTATCCTTTCTGAATTATCAATTCGCCGCATTTGCGTAACAGCACCATTTCAACAGAATTTGTATATCTGGAATACCGATTTTCCCATCTCCATCAAAATCAACTGCAAAAATATTGACTGGTTGCTTATTATTCAGATACGCATATATACAAATCATGATGTCCAAAACGGTCGTTTTTCCGCTTGCGTCTACATCACCGCGCGCCATATTGGTATCAAACTGCATAAGTCTCGGCCCATCGGATGCAATGATATAACCGTTTGACCCGAGCTTCATTCCAACGCGCCCCGCAAGGATTTCGGCTATATTTGCAACACCGCATGAAGTCACCGTATAAGCCTTGTCGCTTGCATTTTCGGCAATTACGCTTTGCGCGCCGTCCAGCGTATAGCATCGCTGAAGCGTATACCTTTGTGCAGACAGAGACGCATACGCCCGTCCGACGATACCGCCGACTGATAAATTATCTTTGGCTGAAACACTGCCTCCGTTATAACAATCCGACAAATTGCCCCCCTCTAAAAGACCGACGATACCGCCGCTCTCATGTCCGGTACCCGCCCCCACAATGCCGTAATTCGCGCAATATTCAATATGCGTTTTGGCGGTAGAAGCTACCGATGTGCAAACACCGATTATGCCGCCTGCACGTCCCGCGTCCGCTATGATACTCCCGTAATTTGCACAGGTTACTACGTTATTTCCGCCGCCGACTGCCGACTGCGTCATAGACCCGACAATACCGCCGACCGCGGCTCCGCTACCGCTTATACTGCCGAAATTTTCGCAGACATAAACAAAGCTGACACCCGCTCCGGCATTGTTCATACACCCCACAACGCCGCCGACAACCGAAAGATTTTCTCCGGTTTCGGACGTCACAGAACCGTAATTTTTCGAGTGTTTTATCACGCTTCCGTCTTTTGCAGCACCTGAATAAAGATAAGCGCAGACGCCTCCAACGCCCTTTGCAGGAGACGCTACGTTCGCATAAGAAACCGTACAGTGATTTTCACAGCCGCTCATCATACTTCCAGGATCGGCCGTGCCGACAATGCCGCCGACTACGCCGTTTGGACTTGTTGAATTTACACTGCCGAAAACGGTTAAATCGCGGATCACAGCGCCTTTTATTTTACCGAAAAGACCGAAATCTTTTTCGGTCGAAGTGCTGAGTGAAATGCCCTTGATACTGTGACCCATGCCGTCAAAGGTTCCCGTAAAATTGACCGCATTGGTACCGATCGGCTTCTGTATAAGCGTTCCGCCGTAAGTTGAAAGATCAATATCTTCCGTGAGAAAATACTTCCCATTCCATTTCGCGGTATTATTCATCAGTTCAAGCAGATCCTCTGCACTGGAAATCGCAGTATAAGTTTCCTCAAGCGGCCGCAGCAAAAAATAGTCATAGTTGCCGGGACACTTTTCCGCATTTGTGCGAATCTTCAGTTCAACTTCGCCAGCCGGCAAAGTTACTTTTCCGATTTCACGCTGTGCAAAGGTCATCCATCCGCCTGTAGGAGTTGCGTTATACGTCACTTGCTGCTCCCTGCCGTTTACAAAAACAGTTACCGCATCATAAGCCGGTGTAGCGTTGTTGGCCATTTCAACGCTTAAAATATACCGCCCCGCTTTTTCAACATTCAGTTTATACGCAACATATGGAACATACTTATCGGTTCCCCGCGCATAGGAAAGAGCGGTACGTGATCCGCTTTTCTCCAGGCGCGCATAACTGTGCTTGAGAAAGAAATCCTCCGCTTCAATTTTGCTTTTGCCAGTTGCGCTGATTTTCGTAACGACAGGCGCGGCAAGATTTTTTCCGTCCGGAAGCTTTAAAAGCAGTTTCATCACATATGTCGCGTTTTCAATCAGCAAAGAACGGCTGACTTTCCCATTTTTTACGGCGGCAGCAAGCCCCGCAGTGCTGAGATTGTCTTCCTTGCTTGAATTTTTGATATTGTTGCCCGCAAGGATTTCCAAAACCAAATTGGAATTATTTGTCCAGTCGGTTGCGATAACGCCGTCAAAACCAAACTCTCCGCGCAGAATTCCGCGGAGCAATTCAATATTTTCCGAGGTCTCCGTCCCATTTAAGAGATTATAAGAAGTCATAATAGAACTGACGCCGGCGTTTACGGCCATTTCAAACGGTACAAGATAGATTTCACGCAAAGCGCGCTCAGACATGCGGGCATCATAGGTATTGCGCGCAGTTTCGCGTTCATTGCCTACAAAGTGCTTTATGGTTGTCGTGATTCCCTCCGCTTCGACGGCGCGAACCATTTCCGAGCCAATCACGCCCGAAAGATACGGATCCTCTGAATAATATTCAAAGTTTCTTCCGCACAGCGGGAATCGGTGAATGTTAACACCGGGCGCAAGCCATGCGTCAACACCGCTGATGCGCGCTTCTTTACCGATCATTGTGCCGAGCGACGCAATTAAATCCGCATTCCAGGTACAAGCCAAAGCAGCGCCGCCCGGAATGCCGGTCCCCTTTGTACTGACACGCAGCCCGGCAGGACCGTCCGCCGTGTCGGCAACGGGAATTTGGTATTTTTCGGCGGTATCGGGCGAAGTTCCCCAAGCGCCCGTCCCCGCTGAAACGCCGAGCGCGCGTGTCTGGACGGCAAATTCTATCAATTCAGCATCGCTCATCTGGCCAAAAAATTCTGAAAGTGTCGCTTTGCCCTCGCATACATCCGAAACGGTAATCGGGATAATTGGATAGATTCGCTCTGCGGTTTCCGATTTATGGGCGAGCATAGCGGCGCTGTCCTCCTTAACAGTACCCACCTTTTCCGTTCCGTCAAAAGTCATGCGCTCAAATGCCGTCGTCGGCTCGCAAAGCATGGAACACTGTTTTGTCACCCGAATCGATTTTTCGGTATGTACGCCAACCTTCGTCACATTTTTGACCGAGTTCCCGGCGTATACAAGATAATCGCCCGCTTCCATCACATATGCAGATGTATGCCCTGTTACGCCGAGGTCGTCATAGGAAGCCATATCGTCAACCCGAAAAGAAAGCGTTACAGTTTGACTTTCGCCGCTTTTCAGCAGTTTTGTTTTTCCGAATGCGCAGAGTTCTTTTGCCGGTTTAGACAGCAATGCGCCGTCGTCGCCCTTTTGCGGCGCGCTGAAGTAAAGCTGTACAACCTCTTTCCCGGGAACCGTTCCGGTATTGGTCACCAAAACGCTGACTACAATTTCGCCGTCCGATTCTGAATACGTGTAATCACGCATGTCAAAAGTCGTATAAGATAAGCCATAGCCAAAAGGATAATCTACTTCTATGCCGAACGTTTCAAAATACCGGTAGCCGACAAAAATATCTTCGTAATATGTATCATATTTTGATTCGTAAAAACCACGGCAGCTCGGATAGTCGGTCAACGCTTTGGCGTATGTATCGACCGTTTTTCCGGATGGATTGACGTCGCCGATCAGCGTTTCACACAGCACATCCACACCGCGGATCCCCATATACGGCGCGGTAATGACCGCATCGGCATAAATTCCGTCAACTCGGCCAAACGCAAAGCCGCAGTTGATCATCGCACCGCTGTTGAGAACGACAATCACCGGCTTGCCCGCAAAAGAGGCGCAGACCTTGCGCAATTCCGATTGCTCGGCGGCGGTCAGACCGAATTCTGTTATGGAGAGGTCTTTTCCTTCCGCAGACGTACGGTTTACAATGTAGATGGCTTTATTTGCATAAGCAGCGGCCGCAGCATATTGCGCATCAGTCGGAGAATATGTAAAATCCGTCTCGCTTTTCGCCGCTTTTGCCGCATTTTTATATGAATCGGAAAGCGCGGTATATACACCGCCGAGCTTGCCCTTGGTTACATAGGCGGCTAAAACATCGCAGGGATTTTTCGGCGTTTCGGTCAGTGTAAAATAACCGCTGCCGCGTCCCATCAAAAAAAAGCCGCCCGTTTTGCCGTCGGTAAAAACCTGTCCCTCTCCAAACAGTGCAATTTTATCGTTTGAAGTCAACGGCAGCGCCGCATGATCGTTTTTCAGCAGCACCATTGTTTCTTTTGCAGCTGCATAAGAAATATCCGCGCTGTTTGAAAGCGTATATGCGCCGGAGGGCATAATCAGCGTCCCCGCAAGGAACGCGCAAAGCAGAAAAAGAGGAACCAACCGACAAGCTTTCATCTAAAAACCTCCAATAGCTTTATTTCTGAGAAAATAAAGAATTTGCTATTTAAATTATAGCAAATTTATGCTATAATTCAAGCAATATAAGCGCAAATTACAGACATTTTCTGCAATAGAGGATTTTATGAACATTCAATACGAAACCAAATGGCCCCACATTCATTTTTGGAAACGCACGCGCATCACGTTTCCCCACCATCTTCACGACTACCTTGAAGTCATTTATTTTACCAGCGGCAAATGCCGATGTTTTGTGGATTTTATTGAATACGAACTGAATGCAAACGACGTGCTTCTGATTTTTCCCAATTGTGTTCACGCATTTGAAGCGCTGACCGAACAGGTCGGAAATTACGCAATGCTTTTTCCGCGCAATCTTACCGCGTTTGAAGAAATATTCAATCAGAAGAAACCGGTAAACCCCGTTTTACGGAATGTCGGCACACCGCAGTTGAACCTTTTATTTGAACAGGGGTGGAAAACAGCAAGGCACACAGACGATCCCTATAAAAATGGGATTACCGCAGGGTACATTGCGATTATTATGGGCGCGCTTCTGCGCCTTTGCGAATTGACTGACGCCGACAGCGCAGATGATACGCTGGAACGCAGGCTGATAGAATACTGTTCGGCTCATTTCTGTGAAAATTTATCGCTGGAGTCAGTAGCCGCGGCGCTCGGCTGTTCAACCTCTCATATATCCCATTTATTCTCTGAAAAGCTCATGATTCGTTATCCGTCGTTTATAAATACGCTGCGTGTAAACGAAGCGACCAAACGTCTGCGCCATGGCGGCACGGTAACTGAAATTTCGTATGATTGCGGCTTTGGCAGCGTACGCAATTTCAACCGTGTATTTAAGGAAATGAAAGGCATGACGCCAAGCGCATACCGCAAACGAAAAATATAAGCAGCACCACGCCAGGGCTCTGTGAAATAAAGGTTGAAATACAGAAATAAAAGTGCTATACTACAAAATATCGAATAAAACAATTCTGCAAAGGAAAACACGACAATGGTTAAAATTGATATTATATCCGGCTTTTTGGGCGCGGGAAAAACAACACTCATCAAAAAACTGCTGACCGAAGCGTTTTCGAGTGAAAAGATCGTGCTGATCGAAAACGAATTCGGCGAAATCGGCATTGACGGCGGATTTTTAAAAGAGGCCGGCGTAGAGATCACAGAGATGAATTCCGGCTGTATTTGCTGCAGCTTGGTCGGAGATTTCGGGAAAGCGCTTTCGGAGGTACTCTCGCGTTTTTCTCCCGACCGCATTTTGATTGAGCCGTCCGGCGTCGGAAAACTCAGCGATATTATAAAAGCCGTTGAAAATCTTGACAATCCGAATATTTATTTAAACAGTTATTCGGCTGTTGTCGATGCTAAAAAATGTCGGCTGTATATGAAAAACTTCGGTGAATTTTTCTGCAATCAAATCGAGTACGCAAAAGCGATCATCCTGAGCCGTACAGATGCCCTCTCAGAAAGCAAACTTCACGAAACCATAGAACTGATCCGCAAAATAAACGCCGATGCCGAAGTGATCGCCACACCGTGGACGCAGCTTGCCGGTACACAGATTTTGAATGCGATGGAGCAAAGCGCATCTATGGAAAAGGCACTTGCCGAAGAAGTCTCGCATCATTGTCATGAGGAATCCCATGTACACCATAAACACGATGCGTCCTGTATATGTCCCGCCTGCTCGCACGAAGTACATGAACACGAGCATAAACATGAAGATCACTGCGGATGTCATAATGAGCATGAGCATCATCACCATCATGCGGACGAGATCTTTACATCCGTAGGCTTTGAAACGGTGCGCACATATACAGAAGAAGAAATCCGAGCTATTCTCGGCAAACTTGAAAATCCCGCCCTTGGAACCATTCTACGTGCTAAAGGAATTGTCTGTGCCGAAAACCAGTGGATCTATTTTGACTTTGTTCCCGGCGAGGCAAACATTCGTTTCGGCGCTGCGGAAACAATCGGGAAAATATGCGTAATCGGTTCAAATATTCAAAAAGAAGCTTTGCAGCATCTTTTCGGAGTATAAAATGGAAGTACAGGTTTATTTGTTTACCGGTTTCCTGGATTCCGGCAAAACCACATTTATTCGCGACACGCTGACGGACAAGCGTTTCAATGATAAAGAGCCGACTCTCCTTATTTTGTGTGAAGACGGAGAGGAAGAATACGATCCGAATGCGCCGTACATGAAAAATGTAACGATTCAGGCGCTGGATAACCCGGAAGAAATCAATGAAGAAAATCTTACCCGCATGGCGTTGAAAGCACATGCCAAAAAAGTCATTGTCGAGTACAACGGTATGTGGATGCTGAATGACTTTTATCAGCGTATGCCGGAAAATTGGGCGGTTTATCAGGAACTGATGTTTGCAGATGCGTCAAGCTTTGCGGCCTACAACGCCAATATGCGCAACTTAATTTATGATAAACTGAGCAGTTGCGAAATTGTAATCTTCAACCGCTGTACAGAACAAACGAATAAAGAAGCGCTGCACAAAATCGTCCGCGGTGTCAGCCGTCAAACCGAAATTGCTTATGAGTACACGGACGGTCATGCCGAGTATGACAATATTGAGGATCCCCTCCCTTTCGACCTGAATGCCGATGTTGTCCGAATTTCGGATCGGGACTATGCTCTTTGGTACCGCGACACAACCGAGAATATGCAAAAATATGATGGCCTTACCGTATCCTTCAAAGCGCTTGTTGCAGTCGGAAAAGATTTTTCCGATGATACGTTTATCGGCGGACGCCGGCTAATGACCTGCTGCGCCGACGACACGGTTTATGCAGGATTTGTTTGCAAATGCAAAGATCGAGCCAGACTGAAAAACGGCGACTGGGCTGAACTGACTGGGAAAATGGAAATACGCTTCAATCAGCTGTACGGTAGAAAAGGCCCTGTGATTACCATACAAAAAGCCGAAATTACGGAACCGCCCAAGGAACCGGTCGCAACATTCTACTAATCAAATCAATTTCAGAAAGAACACCGCCGCAGCGTTTGTTTTGTGTCGCAAGGGAGTAATTTAAGTAATATATACCTGAAAAGAGAAATTCTTCCGAGCACCGCTTTTTCAGGCAGTCTTTGCTGCGGAACATGTGAAGACTTCCAATGCAAAAGCTGTCACCGTTTTTAGATTATGCAGCACAATTTGATCAAGCACATTTTCTCGGATATAGTGCATTGTGCAGTCGGTTATGCGCTTTTTGTATCAGATACAGGCGAATACATTTTCTTTCACGCTGTGCAGATACACCCTTTTCACACAGTCGCCACAAAAAAGATATACGGCATATTTATCGTTTTCGCCATGCTTGTCAGACTGTCTGCGGCTTTCGTAGGATTTTTGAGGTTTTGCGATCCGCTATGCCTACGTGGGTATCTTTGAATATGAAAATATTTTCGGGATCATTTTTCAATCTCTTCTTCAGCTTGTTGAATTTTGAATAGGTCTTGAAATTAACGGTATCACCGACATATTCTTAGTTAGCAAGCATCGTCCGAACCGTTGTCTGTACCAATATATGGTTTAGATCACTCCACTTTCAGCATCCGATAACCGACGCCGATATGCGTCTGAATGTACTGTGGGGAACCCGGTTCTTTTTCCAACTTCTTCCGAAGCGTGGCCATAAAGACACGCAGCGAGGCAATATCATTCTCCCAACTGCTACCCCATATTTTCTGTGTGATAAAGGTATGCGTCAAAACCTTTCCTATATTTTGAGAAAGCAGGCATAAAAGCTTATACTCAATCGGCGTCAGGTGCAATTCTTCCTCATTCAAGTAAGCACATCCGGCAGCATAATCCACGCGAAGCCGACCGTTTGTGAAGACGGCGGATTCTGACGGCGATTCATTCTGCATCATCATAATTCTTCGCTGTGTAACGCGAAGGCGGGCTAAAAGTTCCTCCACCGAGAAAGGCTTTGTGAGATAATCGTCCGCTCCGGCATCCAGTGCGTCAATCTTATCCGTATCCTCGCTCCGCGCACTGATGACGATGATCGGCATATTAGACCATGTCCGGATTTTTTTGATAACTTCAACGCCGTCTATATCCGGCAATCCCAAATCCAACAGAACAATATCCGGATTATGAGAGGACGCCTCCAAAATCGCTGATTCACCGTTAGGTGCAGTTAAATAGCGGTAATCATGCGCCCTTAAGGTCGTTGTTATCAGGTTTTTGACGGATGAATCGTCTTCTACAACTAAAATAAGCGGTTTATTCATGTATTTGTACCTCCCCGGCAGGTAATGTAAAAGTAAATACCGTTCCGTGCGGTGTATTGTCTGAAACAGTAATCGTGCCGCCGTGCGCATTGATAATGGATTTGCACAGCGACAGGCCAAGCCCTAAGCTGCGCCTGCTGTCTGCAATTTGATTGGCGCCACTGTAAAACATATCGAACACTTTGGCCTTCATTTCATCGGGAATCCCTTCACCGTTGTCAGCTATGGCAACAACGGCCTTATCCCCCTGCTTTTTCGTCTTTATTGTAATATGAGAACCCTTAGGCGTATATTTTATCGCATTATCAACAATGTTGATAATGACCTGAACAATTAGTCTTGCGTCCATCTTGGCAAGGAGAAAATCCTCCTCATTCTCTACTGTAATATGATGTTCCACACTTTTGCGGTTTACATGGTGCAGGGCCTCCGCAATGACATCATCCATCAAATCATCAGAAATCCGAATATTCAGCCGTCCTTCTTCTATCCGTGTTACGGCAAGCAAATTTTCCACCAAATTGATCAGCCACATGGAATCGTCATAAATATCGGTGTAAAGCCGTTTTTTTGTATCCTCGTCAAACGAACTGCCGTTTGAGAGAAGATTGCTCGCATTTCCGGAAATAGAGGTCAGCGGTGTACGAAGATCGTGGGAAATCGCCCGAAGAAGATTAGCCCGAAGCTGCTCGTTTTTAGCAAGAATCGCAGCTTCTTCTTTTTCTCTAGCATTTTTTTCATTTTCCAGTGCCAAGGCGCACTCACCGAGAATAGACAGCAGAATACTGTTTTCAAATGCATCAAGAGGCTGTTCGCCGATAACAATTCCTACAACACCGTACACCCTGTCGTTTACCCGAACAGCAAGATACAGGCATTTTGCGGTGGAGAGCGTATTAGTCGTAGCTCCTGCGTGTTTGTTGTTCTTCAACACCCATGCCGCTACGCCCTTTTCATTAGCGGATGTGCAGCTTTCATCCAAGGTGTCGGTAGCGGGAAAAACATGTGCCTCCCCAAGCAAGCCGTCCTCTACCAAATAAAATACAACGTCTTTTCCAAGCAGCTTGATAAGTTGATTCGATGTAGCGGAAACAATTTCGTTCTGACTTTGTGCTTGCTGTAAAAGCTGGTTCGTATCAAATAAAACTTTTGTGCGGTACGCAGACTGTGCCGACTGCTTGGCGTGATTTTTGAGCCGAATGGCAAGAGAGCCTGTTAGAAAAGCGGCAAGAAACATAATAACAAAAGTAACGGGATACCCCCGATCATATGCTTGCAGCGAAAATTCCGGATCAGTAAAGAAAAAGTTGAACGCCAAAACGCTGACGATTGAGGAGATCAGGCTGTAAACACGGTGCGTTGTTATGACCGAAGTAAGCAGCACACCGAGAACATAAACGGTAATAATATTGGCTTCTACAAACCCTAAATTCTGGAACAGAAAACCAATGCAACTTGCCGCAACCAGAATACCAATGCTTTTGCAAATATCCGAAGCTGAAAATACAATACTATTTTTTTTCCTTGCCTTTTTCGCGCGGTAAGCAGAAATGCCGGAAACTGTGTCCGGAATAATATGCACATCCAGGTTCGGCGCATTGGCAATTAGCTTTTCCGTTAAGGTTGGTTTACCAAATATGCGCTTTTTTGTGGCGGAACTTCGTCCGATTACAATTTTGGAAACGCCGGACAGCCGGGCGAATTCTGCGATCTGAAACGGGATATCGTCGCCGTATACGGTTTCTATTTTGGCACCGAGTTGTTGGGCCAGATGTATATTAGAACGCAGCCTTTTTTCATCCTCTTCTTTCATAGCGGAAAAATCCGGCGTTTCTACAAACAACGCCGTAAAAGCGCTGCGAAATGCATTTGCCATTCTGGCGGCGGTTCGAATAAGCTTAGCATTGGAGGGAGAGGGAGAAAGACATACAAGAATATGCTCGTCTGTATGATAATCGCTGCGGTTTTTAATCCTGGTGTTTTCTGTCAGAATATTCACACGATCCGCACAGCGGCGCAGAGCAATCTCTCTGAGCGCCGTTAAATTCTCTACTGTAAAAAAATGATTCACTGCGCGCTTTGCCTGCGTTTCTTTATATACATCGCCTGCATTTAGTCGATCAATCAACTCCTGTGGCTCAATATCCACAAGCTCCACCTGATCGGCATGATCAAAAACAGAGTCGGGGATGCGTTCCCGCACCAAAACGCCGGTAATAGAAGCAACCGTATCGTTCAGGCTTTCAATGTGCTGTACATTCACGGTGGTATATACATCAATACCAGCGCGCAACAGTTCCTCGATGTCCTGATAGCGTTTGGCATGGCGGCTACCTTCTGCGTTGGTATGAGCAAGTTCATCCACAAGAATCAGCTGCGGTTTTCTTTGAAGGGCGGCATCCAGATCAAATTCATGAAGCGTAATACCGTTATATTGAACGCATTTATTTGAAATCAATTCCAAACCGCCCAGCAGGGCGGCTGTTTTCGGCCGTGCGTGAGGTTCTATATATCCCGCCACCACATCAATACCGTTCCGTTTTGCCACATGTGCGGCTTTGAGCATAGCATAGGTCTTGCCTACTCCAGCGGCATACCCGAAAAAGATTTTTAGACGGCCTCTTGTTTTATTTTGTTCTTCTTCCTGAATGGCTTTTAACAATTGAGCAGTTGTTTGACTGTTTTCACCCACGGTTTTTCACCTCGTATTACGGTTTTATTATAATCGATATCATATAAAAGCGAAAAAAGCATTTTAACGCCTGCATTAAGATTGTATAAAGATTATATCGCATTTTCGTCTTTTTTTCAATTTAAGTATGGTCGGAGACAACCGTACAGATAAAAACGCACTGCCTCAACAACCTGTATCATCGTAAATTCATCTTTGCGTCTCCTTTATTCTATCTTTATCTGCATTAAATGTTCGTGATGGTATTAAGATTGCATAAAGAAAGGCAGAAGAACCGAAATTCTTCTGCTTTTCAAATAATATTCAATCTGTATGCTTTATGACTTTACATCAATCAGCCCCATCGCAATGCCGATATCAATGTTAACCTGTACCACATTTACTGTATCCTCGCCGAAAATACCCAACAGTTTGCCGTTGGTGTGTTTCTTGACAATGTTGCGAATTTCATCCTCGCTGAGGCCGGAGGCCTCTGCAATGCGGGGAATCTGAATTTCTGCCGATTCCGGGGAAATGTGCGGGTCAAGCCCGGAACCGGAAGCCGTCAGCAGGTCGGTGGGAATATCCTCCCGTTTCACATCGGGATTTTTTTCAAGAAATATGGCAATAGCTTCCTCTACCCGTTTAATAAGCTCGGGATTGGACGGTGCATAGTTGTTCGATCCGGAACCAATTCCGGGAAACTCTGTTCCATCCTGATACGTTTTGTTTCCGTCCTCATTTTCCTCGTATACATTATAATGATACGCGGAGGGGCGGCTCCACATATAATAATCCTGCAAAAATTCCTGTCCTACATGCTCTGCTGCAACTGCCTTGCCGTTTACTTCTATCAGGCTGCCGCCCGCCTGATGCGGGAAAAACAAGGCAGAAAGTCCGCTCAGTAAAACCGGAAACAGCAATCCGCAGATCAACATCAACACCAGCGACACAACGACTGCCTGCCGGGTGTTATGTAAAAAAACTTTTGCACGTTCTTTCATCATGAAAAATCTCCTTTACAAACCAAGTAGCGCTAAAAGCGGGTGAATGAGCAAATCTATAATTTTAATACCGATAAACGGAGTGATGATACCGCCGACGCCGAAGATCATCATATTCCGCAACAGTGTTTTCCCAGAAGACATGGGGCGGTATTTTACGCCTTTCATCGCCAGCGGAATCAAACACGGAATAATAATTGCGTTGAAGATCAGAGCCGAAAGAATCGCACTGTAAGGCGTTGCCAGATGCATGATATTCAGCATACCCAACTGCGGGATAGCCTGCATAAACATAGCCGGGATAATCGCAAAGTACTTGGCAATATCGTTGGCAATTGAGAAAGTTGTCAGGCTTCCTCGTGTGATAAGCAGCTGCTTACCGATTTCCACAACCTCCAGAATCTTTGTCGGGTCGGAATCCAAATCCACCATATTAGCGGCTTCCTTAGCAGCGGTGGTGCCGCTGTTCATGGCGAGCCCCACATTTGCCTGTGCCAGGGCGGGAGCATCGTTGGTGCCGTCTCCGGTCATTGCGACGATCTTGCCCTCTCCCTGCTCTTTTTTGATGACGTCAATTTTATCCTCCGGCTTGCACTCTGCAATAAATCCATCTACGCCGGCTTCTTTGGCAATGGTTGCCGCAGTCAGCGGGTTATCGCCAGTACACATAATGGTTTTAATGCCAATAGCGCGTAGCCGCTCAAACCGTTCCGCCATACCGGCTTTTACAGTATCTTTCAGATAAATAACGCCGAGAATGCGATTATTTTCGCAGACGGTTAAGGGGGTTCCGCCAAGAGAAGAAATCTTTTCGACTTCCTCCCGCAGGTTTTTCGGAATGCGGCCGCCCTGCTCTTGAACGTATGACTCAATCGCTTCGGCAGCGCCTTTGCGGATTCTGGTTCCGTCAGGAAGATCTACACCGCTCATACGAGTCTGTGCGGTGAATTCAATAAAACGGGAACCCGGCATTTCTGTGCTGCTGTCCCCCATGCGGCGGGCAAGCTCCAGAGTTGATTTACCCTCCGGCGTATCATCATGGAGGCAGGTCAGCGCCGCACATCGAATCAGCTCGCTGCGGTCTGCGCCCTCCACCGGGAAGAAATCGGCTGCCAACCGATTTCCGTAAGTAATCGTACCGGTTTTATCCAAAATCATGGTATCCACATCGCCGCAGGCTTCTACCGCCTTACCGGACATGGCGATCACATTAAAGCGGGTAACACGATCCATGCCGGCAATACCAATGGCGGAAAGCAAGCCGCCTATAGTGGTCGGAATCAGGCAGACAGCCAATGCAATCAAGGTGGATATCTGAAGCTGAACACCGGAATACACACCAATCGGATACAGAGTGACGATAACAATCATAAAGATAATCGTCAGAGACACCAGCAAAGTGTTCAGCGCAATCTCATTCGGCGTTTTTTTACGGGAAGCCCCCTCAACAAGGGCAATCATGCGATCCAGAAAACTGTTTCCGGGATCGGAGGAGATACGGATTTTCAGCCAGTCGGAAACCACCGTCGTGCCGCCGGTAACTGAGCAAAAGTCGCCGCCTGATTCTCTGACTACCGGAGCAGATTCACCGGTAATAGCGGATTCATCCACCGAAGCGATGCCTTCGATAACCTCACCATCTCCGGGAATAATTTCACCAGCGGAAACCAGCACAATATCATCCTTTTTCAGTTCACTGGAACGGATGTCTTTTTCGGAACCGTCTGCGTTTAGCAGATGCGCTGCGGTATCCTTCTGTGTTTTTTTCAAGCTTGCCGCCTGTGCCTTGCCTCGGCCTTCCGCCACAGATTCAGCAAAGTTGGCGAACAACACAGTGACAAACAAGACCACACAGACGATGATGTTATATGCACGGAGATTACTTGTTGCCACATCACCAAACAGTCCCGGAAAAAAAGAAAGCAATAAAGTGATAAAACAGCCTACTTCTACCACAAACATAACCGGATTTTTCATCATATAGCGTGGATTTAATTTTACAAAGGAACCGATAATCGCCTGACGAAATATTTCCGACGTAATCAGTTTCTTATTTTGTTCTTTACTCATAACAGCAATACCTCCTTACGCCCAGAGTGTCAGGTGCTCTGCAATCGGTCCGAGAGCCAACACCGGGAAAAATGTCAGCGCCGCAAAGATGTAAACAACAATGACAAGGATAATCGGGAACGAAGCTGTGTCCGTATGCAGTGAGCCGACCGAATCATTCACAAACTGTTTCTTCATCAGAGAACCGGCAATTGCCAGTTGAATAACAATGGACAAATACCGTCCAAAGAACATCGCAAGCCCGGTTGTGATATTCCAGAACATCGTGTTGTCTGCTAACCCCTCAAAACCGGAGCCGTTGTTGGCAGCGGATGACGAGAATTCATATAACACCTGTGACAATCCATGGAAGCCAGGGTTGGTGATCCCCTCCAAGCCTGCCGATGTACCTACCGCCAAAGCAGAGAACGCCAGAATCAGCAATGGATGGATGATGATGCAAAGGGCAGTAAGTTTCATCTCACGTCCTTCAATCTTTTTGCCCAGATACTCCGGTGTTCGTCCGATCATCAAACCGCAGATAAATACCGCCAGAATGGCGTACATAATCATGTTCATCAAACCTACGCCCTTGCCGCCGAACACCACATTGAGCATCATATGTAACAATGGAATCATACCGCCGAGCGGCGTCAGGGTATCGTGCATATTATTGACCGTACCGGTGGTAAACGAGGTTGTAGTGGTTGTAAACATTACCGACTGGGCAATGCCGAAGCGTACTTCTTTTCCCTCCATACTGCCCATAGACTGAGACAGTCCCGCTTCGGCAAGCGCCGGGTTGCCCTGCGATTCTGCCCATAAGCAAACACCGAGGCCGATGACAAAAATAATACTCATCGCTGCGAAAATTGTTCTGCCTTCACGTCCAAAGAAACGGGCCGTCAAGCTGTGATGAACACGGCCTTTTCTGTCGGAAAGCGCCATGCTGGCTTCCGCCAAGTCGTGCTTGCGGTCACGGACCATTTTGCCAAAGGTGATAACACAGGCACCGGGGAGCAGCATCATGGAATATAGCTCAATCAGGTTAGTGAGCATAGTCGGGTTTTCAATTGGGGTGGAAGAGTTTGCACCGATAAATCCGCCGCCGTTAGTTCCCAGATGTTTAATAATCTCCAACGCAGCAACCGGTCCCATGGCAATGACCTGTTTTGCCCCTTCAATGGTATCTACCACCACATTACCGGTGAAGTTTTGCGGAACACCTTGCCAAACGAGAAGCAGGCCGCCGATAATGGAAAACGGAAGCAGCACACGAGTAGTAATCCGCACCAGGTCTGAAAAAAAGTTGCCCACGTTATCTTTTGTCTTACCCGCCAGCCCGCGGATAAAGGCAACACAGGCGGCATAACCACTGGCCGCTGAAACGAACATCATAAAGGTAATAACCAACATCTGAGAGAGGTAGGATAAACCCGATTCACCAGAGTAATGCTGGAGGTTGGTGTTCGTCATAAAACTGATAATCGTATTAAAGGATAAGGATTCTTCCATGGCACCAATGCCATTAGGGTTGAAGATTGGAAGGCTTTGGATCCTCAAAATAATGTAACCCAACAGAATCATGACTGCATTGGTGCCAAGCAGCGCGAACGCATATTTTTTCCAATTCATACCATTCTGCGAGTTAATGCCGCTTATCTTGTAAATTACACCGTCAACACGGTTAAATACAGGATCGGCAAATGTATGTTTTCCGGCTGCAATATGATACAAATATATCCCGACCGGAATAACCATTATCACATAAATTAGAATGGTCAGCACAAGCTGAAGCATCTTCATTACCTCCTGTAAACTTTAGAATTTTTCCGGGTGAACCAGCGCATATACCAGATAGCCACCCATGAGAAGGACAATTCCTCCGAGGACGTACAACATAAAATAACCTCCCTTCTACTCGTCCCGATCGACTTGTTTCTGACACCAGTGAATCAATAGCACAATCGATCCGCAGCAAGCGGCTAAAACAGCCAGCATAATCATATCAAGCATATCTATTGCCTCCTTTACTTCTGTTTTCTTCATTCATCTTATCCATTTTCTCATGAAATCGGTGTAAGACTTTTTCGTCTCACATTAAGTTTTTATAAAGCTGTTTACAACCAACCGAAAATCAGGGCAAGCGGAAGTGTGATAACTGTGGTAAAAGCGGCGACAACTGTTAAAATGAAGATCGGCATCCCAATAAACATTGCAAAAAACGAAAGGTATGGGTGACGGAACGCAAAACGCTCTGCATGGCGGTCAAATTTATCTTCAAATTTATGAATAGATTTAAGTAAAGCAGACATAACAAATCCCTCCTTATGTTATAAGGTTAGCATAGAAGAAATTAAAACGGGAAAAAGAGTTGGCAGAACGAAGTTAAGATAAAAAAAAATCGTTTTGTTTGTATTCATATTGAAAAGTATAAAAAAAGGCTCGCGTCCTTTAACAAAAGAATGTGAGCCGAGTATCCGATTTCGTTACGGTAGATTTCTTCCCTAAGAATACCACACTTATAAACGACGGTTTTTTTCATATGCTGAAATAAATAAAAATTTCAGGAAAGTGTTGACAAGGTTTTCTTTTTATGCTACTATATGAATGATCTTTAAGGCGATACGAGATATCGGCAAGATTTCTATATTCGGTTGCGTTACGCGCCGCTTTTTGTCTTGCCGAAATGGGCAAGATTTTTTTTGCAAAGGAGAAGCGGTTATGAGACATATCATCAAAAACGCAAACGTATTCAAAGACGGGAAAATCAGCAAACAGGATTTTGTATTTTCGTCCGAAGATTTTTCTCTATTTGGCATTCCTGTTTCCAAATTCAATTTTGAAAAATATGTTTTCTTCCCTGGTTTTGTCGATGCACATGTGCATTTGAGAGAACCGGGATTTTTTTATAAAGAAACCATTGCAACCGGCACTGCCGCAGCCGCCCGCATGGGGTATACGGACGTTTTCTCTATGCCGAATCTGAGTCCTGTTCCCGACTGTGTCGGAAATCTAAAAGTTGAGCTTGATCTGATCGAAAAAAATGCAAATATCCGTGTCCACCCCTATGGTTCTATTACCAAGGGGGAAGAAGGCGCGGTGCTTGCCGACTTTTCCGGGCTCAGCAAATATGTGGCAGGCTTTTCCGACGACGGCAAAGGCGTTCAAAACGAAGATCTGATGCGCAGCGCCATGCAGCAGGCTAAAGCAAACGGAAAACCGATTGTCGCTCACTGCGAGGACGCTTCCCTGCTTTTCGGCGGATATATCCACGACGGCGAATATGCAAAACTCCACGGTCATCGCGGAATCAGCAGCGAAAGCGAATGGAAACCGATTGAGCGGGATCTGCGTCTCGCCAAAGAAACCGGATGCAAATATCACATCTGTCACATTTCTACAAAAGAAAGCGTTGCCCTGATTCGCAAAGCAAAGGCGGATGGCGTAGACGTCACCTGCGAAACCGCGCCGCACTATCTCTTACTCTGTGACATGGATTTAAAGGATGACGGCAAATATAAAATGAATCCGCCGCTCCGCTCAGAGGAGGATCGACGCGCACTGCTTGAAGGACTCCGCGACGGAACCATAGATATGATCGCCACCGACCATGCGCCGCATACGGCCGACGAAAAAGCCGGCGGACTCGCGCACAGTCTGATGGGTATTGTCGGATTGGAGACGGCTTTCCCGATTCTCTACACCAAACTGGTCAAAACCGGACTCCTTCCGTTATATCGTCTTGTGGAGTTGATGCACGACGCCCCGGCCAAACGCTTCGGCATTCCATCCAATATGCAGGAAAATTTCTGTGTGTATGACTTGGAGAGCGAATATATCCTCCACACGGACAGTTTTCTCTCAAAAGGCAAAAGCACACCGTTTGCCGAAGAAAAAGTGTTCGGCAATTGCATTTTAACTGTCTGCGGCGGAAAAGTCGCATGGAGTAAATAAATCATGAAACAATCCATTTTTTCTATTGAAAGCAACACTCCGGTTGCCGACCGGGTTTACCGCATGACGCTGTGCGGCGATACCTCGGCCATAACGGCGCCCGGACAATTTGTAAATATTCGTCTGGAGGGAAAATTTCTCCGCCGACCGATTTCCGTCTGTGATCGAAACGGAGACTGTCTGACCCTTTACTATAAGGTCGTCGGAACCGGCACAGAGCAAATGAGCAAAATGCAGCGCGGCGATACGCTGGATCTTCTGACCGGCCTCGGAAACGGATATACGCTTGACCTTTCCGGTGATATACCGCTTTTGATTGGCGGAGGCGTCGGCGTACCGCCGCTGTATCTTCTCTGCCGGAAACTGCTGGAGCAAAACAAACACCCCTCCGTTATCATTGGTTTTAACCGTCATTCCGAAGTTTTTCTGGAACAGGAATTTCTAAAGTTAGGCGTTCCGGTTTCGGTAACAACAGTTGACGGAAGTTACGGGGTTCGCGGATTTGTAACCGATGCGCTGCCCGCCGACTATTCTTATTTCTATACCTGCGGCCCGGAACCGATGCTTAAGGCTGTATGCAACGCTATGCGCACTTCCGGTCAAGTCAGTTTTGAAGAACGTATGGGGTGCGGCTTCGGCGCGTGCATGGGATGCAGCTGTGAAACAAAATACGGCAGCAAACGCATATGCCGGGACGGTCCGGTACTCGTAAAGGAGGAAATTATATGGTAGACACACGAGTCGCACTGTGCGGCGTCACGCTGGACAATCCGATTATTCCGGCCAGCGGCGCTTTCGGCTACGGAAGTGAATTTGCAGAACTCTATGATCTAAACTGCCTCGGAACATTTTCCTTCAAAGGGACAACGGAAAACCCCCGCTTCGGCAATCCCACTCCGAGAATTGCGGAATGTGCATCCGGTATGCTGAATGCAGTCGGATTGCAAAATCCAGGCGTGAAAGCCGTAAAAGAAAAGGAATTGCCGCGCCTGAAAACGTATTTTCAAAAGCCGGTTATGGCCAATGTCAGTGGATTTTCGCTTGATGAATATAAAAATGTCTGCGCCGCACTCGACGATGAAGCGCAAATCGGATGGTTTGAAGTCAATATTTCCTGTCCGAACGTGCATGGCGGCGGTATGAGTTTCGGCACCACGCCAAAGTCGGCGGCCACAGTTACCGCCGCCGTGCGAAGCGTGACAAAAAAGCCGATTTTAATCAAGCTTTCTCCTAATGTTTCTGATATTACGGAAATTGCCAAAGCCTGCGAAGACGCAGGCGCCGACGGAATCAGTATGATTAATACGCTGCTCGGTATGCGCATCAATCTTCACACGAAAAAGCCCCTGCTTGCAAATAAAACCGGCGGTTTTTCCGGACCGGCCATCTTGCCGGTCGCGCTGCGCATGGTTTATCAGGTATATGAAGCGGTTAAAATTCCAATTGTCGGAATGGGCGGCATTTCTTCGGCCGAGGATGTTCTCGAAATGATGATGGCGGGCGCCACCGCCGTGGAAATCGGCGCGGCAAATCTTATCAATCCCTATATTTGCAGAGATATTGTGAACACGCTGCCCGACATTATGGAAAAATACAAAATAAAAAGGTTAACTGAAATTATAGGAGGCGCACACTGATGGGAAAAGATGTAATTGTTGCCTGCGATTTTCCCAGCCGCAATGCAACACTCGATTTTTTGGAGCTTTTTAAAGAACAAAAACCGTTTATTAAAATCGGAATGGAGCTTTTTTATGCAGAGGGCCCCAGCATTGTAAAAGAAATCAAAGCTCGCGGACACCGTATATTCTTAGATTTAAAACTGCATGACATTCCAAACACGGTAAAAAGCGCAATGGCGGTGCTTTCTGCCCTCGATGTAGATATGTGCAACCTTCATGCGAGCGGCACAGTACCGATGATGGAGGCGGCAATCGAAGGACTCACTCGTCCGGACGGCACACGTCCGCTTCTGATTGCCGTAACACAGTTGACCTCCACCAGTGAGGAAAGAATGCACAGCGATCTTTTAATCTCAAAATCCATGCCGGAGACCGTTATGCACTACGCCAAATGCGCGCAAACCGCCGGCCTTGACGGCGTGGTCTGTTCTCCGCTGGAAGCAGAAACCGTTCACGCCGCCTGCGGCAGCACGTTTTTGACGGTTACACCTGGTGTGCGTTTTGCAAATGAAAGCCTTAGCGATCAGGTGCGTGTTACCACCCCCGAAAAAGCAAAAGAACTCGGCTCCGATTATATCGTAGTCGGCAGACCGATCACAAAAGCAAGCGACCCGGTTGCCGCCTACGCTCGCTGCATAAAAGAATTTATCGGTTAAGGAGTAAAAAATGAATCTCAGTGAACAGATTGCAAAAGATTTATTAAAAATTAAAGCTGTATTTTTCAGCCCGGACAAGCCGTTTACCTGGGCAAGCGGAATCAAAAGTCCCGTTTATTGCGACAACCGCCTCACATTAACCGCGCCGGAAGTGCGCACTAATGTTGAAAATGGACTCGCCGCACTGATTCAAACCTATTATCCGACAGTCGAGGTTCTGATGGGCACATCGACCGCCGGTATTGCGCATGCGGCAATCACAGCGCACATCTTGGATCTGCCGATGGGGTACGTTCGCTCCGGCGCAAAAGATCACGGCAGACAAAACCGGATCGAGGGCAAGCTGGAAAACGGACAAAAGGTCGTCGTAGTTGAAGATTTGATTTCAACCGGCGGTAGCGTAATCGAAGTTGTAGAAGCGCTCCGTGAAGCGGGCGCCGAGGTTCTCGGTATCGTAAGCATTTTCACATACGGTATGAAAAAAGGGCTTGAGCGTCTGGCACAGGCCAATGTCGCTAATCACAGTCTTACAGAATTTGATGTAATCGCAGAAGTTGCAGCCAAAACCGGATATATAAAGCCTGAAGATGTTCAACGATTGATTGCATTCCGCGACAATCCTTCGGATGAAAGCTGGATCGGGTGAAGCATATGCAGGGACTGAACAATATTCTGGAACTTTCGACTGCCGAAATCGACGCGCTCATTCAAACCGCAAATGATATAATTGCGCATCCGAAAGCATATGCGGAAAAATGCCGCGGAAAAAAATTGGCAACGCTGTTCTTTGAACCTTCCACGCGCACACGTCTCAGTTTTGAAGCCGCTATGTATGAACTGGGCGGCAGCGTAATCGGATTTTCTGAAGCGCAGAGTTCTTCTTCTGCCAAAGGTGAGAGCGTAGCGGATACGGCCAAAACAATCTCCTGTTACGCCGATATTATCGCCATGCGGCATCCCAAAGAGGGCGCGCCGCTTGTGGCCGCGCAGGCTGCTTCGATCCCGGTTATCAACGCCGGAGACGGCGGACACAATCATCCCACGCAGACATTAACCGATCTTTTGACCATTCACCGTGAAAAAGGCAGATTTGATCATTTGACCATCGGACTGTGCGGAGATTTGAAATTCGGCCGCACCGTGCATTCCCTGATCGCCGCAATGTCCCGGTACGGCCACGTCAAATTTGTTTTGATCTCGCCTGAAGAATTAAAATTGCCAAGCTACGTCAAAAAAGACATCCTGAAAAAAAATAATATAGAATATGTACAGACAACCGATCTTGAAAGCGCCATGCCGGAACTTGATATTCTGTATATGACGCGCGTACAGAGAGAGCGATTTTTTAACGAAGAGGATTATCTGCGTCTGAAGGACAGTTACATTTTGACACCTGAAAAACTACAAAATGCAAAGCCGGATCTCTGCATCATGCACCCCCTGCCCCGTGTCAATGAAATCGCCGTCGCCGTAGATTCCGACCCGAGAGCCTGCTATTTTAAGCAGGTACTGTACGGGAAATTTATTCGCATGGCTTTGATTCTTAAGCTGTTGGAGGTGCAAATATGAATATTGACTCAATCAGCAATGGTATCGTCATTGACCACATTACCGCCGGAAAAGGCATGGAACTCTATCACCTGTTGAATTTGGACAAACTGGATTGTTCGGTTGCGATCATTAAAAATGTAAAAAGTCATAAAATGGGCAAAAAAGATATTATCAAGATTGATGCGGTTATAGACGTAAATATTGATATTATCGGCTATGTTGACCCTAATGTAACCGTGGACGTCATCCGAGACGGAATTTTGACTGAAAAGAAAAAAATTGATCTTCCGGAGCGTCTGTCCAATGTACTGTTCTGCAAGAATCCCCGATGCATCACATCGGTCGAGCAAGAGCTTGTCCACATTTTTAAGCTTACCGATAAAGACAATCGAATCTACCGGTGCATCTACTGTGAAACAAAAGCAAATTAAAAAGGAAGTGAGGTACCGCTATCGGTATTTCACTTCCTTGTTTTATCAAACGCTGAACACCCGCATAATTCTACCTTTACATAAACAATCAAAAAGTCAAAAAAATAAGCGGTCATATGACCGCTTCATTTTTCAAGTGCTTAAGCCTCTTTTTTTACGATTTCCTCGCCTTTGTAGTAACCGCATGCGCTGCATACGCGATGTGCACGGTTATACTCACCGCACTTCGGGCATTTGACCATCCCGGGAAGCACAAGCTTCCAAACATTCGAGCGTCTCTTGTCTCTGCGCGCCTTGGACACTTTTCTCTTCGGTACTGCCATTAAAATACACCTCCTTGATAATGGCACTTTCGTGCTGCTCTTTATATTATAATATTTTATAACTCTTTCTTTTCGTCCCGCTCTGCTTCAAATTGCGCCAAAAGCTCGGCAAACGCAGGGTTGAACTCTGTCTTGGAACATCCGCAGTCCCCTTCGTTTAAATCTTTACCGCATCGCTGGCAAAGGCCGCGGCAATCTTCTTTACAAAGAATTCGCGGCGGAAATTCGATACCGAGAATCTCAATCAACTGCTCATCAATATCCAATTTACCGTTTACCGCTACGGCATAATCATCTTCTTTTTCTTCCGGGTATTCAATCGCTCCCTCTGGAACGACTGTCCGTTCAAAATTCATGGAAAATTCACCATGCACCGGTTTTGCACATCGTGCGCATACCGTTTTATACGGCAATGTAACGGCCAGACTCAAACGCATATAACCGGCGTTATCCGTAACATATCCCCGTACATTGCAGGCTTTGGGAAACTCTACCCCCGACAAATTTATCGAATGATCCTCTGCATTGATCTGCATATACAGCGGATATTCAAACTCCAGCCGATGTTTCTCTCCTGAAAGGAGAGCCGATATATCCAATACCATAAATCCTCCCAAGCAGCAAACACAGGAATGCAACATATGACATTATACACCGTTCAAAAACGCTTGTCAAGAAAAATGCACAAGAAATTCAATAGTTTTTTGTTTTTTTGACCAAAGTCAGAAATCATTTGACAGAACGCGCCCTGTGTTATATAATGATATCATTCCAAATGCGGAGGCTGTAATGTTCAATAAAATTTTTAAATGGTTTGCCGTCGCTGTCATCATAACAGTTTGCGGATTCTTATTTTTCCGAATCTATACGCTGAATCATTATCCGTCCGAAGCAAAGGGGGTTATATGGACTGATTCCCTGCGCGAAGATTATGCAGACGGACAAATCTATGCTCTGAGTTGGGAACCGGTCGTTGCATATGACCGTGCCGGCTACTTTTTCTCTCATCAACCAATCTATTTTCCGGACAGCCGCACGCTGATCGTTACAGTTCGTTATAACAACGCTTTGCCCGAAACGCTCGGTATGAAGGCAGATGATCCGCTGAAACTGAATGTTTCACTGTATGCGGACGGCACTGAGCGCATACAGTCCGACATATACAACGAACATACGGCTTACGGAATCTACACGTACAGGCGCTATGTGTTTGAAAGCGTCGATCTTGATCGTTATTCAAATCTATATTTAGACATCTACACCGAAAACGACGGCGCTCCGGATTTTACAAAAGCGCCGCTGAGCAGCTTGGAAATCTACCGTACAGAAATACCGCGAAAAGAATACAAATTGACTGCAAAAGATAAACATGCAGCCGCCCGATAATTGTTTTCTTAAATAAAACCGTCCCTCGGGACGGTTTTATTTTTACTCGGCGATACGCAATTCCCGCATATAAAAACTGCCGTCCTCACGCTTTATCAACAAAAGATCGTATCGATCAGATGAAATTTCGCCCATCTTATTATGGAAGCTGCAAACATAAGTGTTTTCAGTTTCGTACAGCGATTCGATAACCACTTCCGACCGGCTATCTACGCCAATCCCAACCGAAACATATGCATCCACCCGTTCAAGATACGTAAACAGAGGAGTGGATACATTATCAACGCTATCCGAACCGCCAAAATACCGATATACGGTACTCTCAAAATCCACGGCAGGAATTATCGTTTTGATTTCATAGCCGGGATAAGCTGCTTTGGTCTCATCAATCAACTCCATGTTCGCACTGTATTTTGCATAATTGCGCGATAAAATGAAGCATAAGATTCCATCCCGGTAAAGATTTGCCGCCTCAGCCGGCGTATTAAATTCGCTGAGAAAGGGCGTATTTTGAAACATGATCGAGATCATTTCCTCGATCGTACCGGCAACCTCCCCATCTGTTTCGAGTTGCCGTATGACCGGTTCGGCGGTATAGTCGTGCATATCAATTCCAAGCATATCGTAGAATCCACAGCTGTTTAAAAAGAATACGCACACCGCCAAAGCGCAGAAAATACGAATCAAAACAACAATTTGCTTACACGCGCTCAAGAGAAATTACCTTATAACCCGCTTCGGTTACGGCATCTGTAAGTCTCGTGTCTTCAAGCGCTGCGGGACATTTAATCCGAGCCTGTCCGTTTTCCAGATCAATTTTCGCAGAAACCCCGGAAATGGACTCCAGCGCCGCCTTAACACGTGAACTGCAGTGCGAGCAGGACATTCCGTCGATCCGCATAGTATAATTTACTTTTCCGAACATATCGTCATTCTCCTCTTTCGCAATAAATTTCGGTGGTGAAAAACGGCGCAGTCTCAGCGAATTGGCGACAACCGATACAGATGATAAACTCATTGCCGCCGCCGCAATCATCGGTGTAATGGCAATCCCAAACGAGCGGTATAGTACACCGGCGGCAATCGGGATACAAATGCTGTTATAAATCAATGCCCAAAACAAATTTTCTTTAATAATCCGCAACGCTCTGCGTCCAAGAAGAATAGACGCAAGCGCCTCAGTCAGCGAATTGCGTGCCAGAACCACATCCGCAGAACCGATCGCAACATCGGTGCCGCCTCCCACCGCCGCACCGACATCAGCCGCAGTCAGCGCCGGCGCGTCGTTGATTCCATCGCCCACCATCATAACTTTTATTTTATCATCTTTTTTGAGTTCTTGCAAGACTTTTTCCTTTTCATCCGGCAAAAGTCCCGCATAATATGCATCTACGCCAACCGTACGAGCCACAGCTGACGCTGCATCTTCACCGTCTCCCGTCAACATCACGGTTTGAATCCCGTGCTTTTTCATTTCTCCGACGGCAAACGCCGAGTCTGCTTTAATTTTATCTCCAAGAAGCAAAACACCGGCGAATGTTCCGCCCACCGCCGCATATATCGGGGTTTTTCCGTTAAATTCAATTTTCTCCACGGCTTCCGGGATGCGAATCCCTTGTTCCTGCATCAGTTTTTTGTTGCCCAGTATACAAGCTGTATTTTCAACCGTTGCCATCGCGCCACGACCGCGAAGTTCTTCAAATTCGGTTGCCTCAGGAAGTTGAAGCTCCAATTTATCCGCTGCTGCTACAACTGCAGCCGCTAACGGGTGAGACGAAAATCTCTCTACGGCGGCAGCCTTTGCAAGCAGCGTTTGTTTATCTGCATCTACAGAATATAAATCATATAGAACAGGACTTCCCTCGGTTACGGTTCCGGTTTTATCCAAAGCTACCGTGTTAATGCTCCCAAGAGCTTCAAGAGAAGCTGCGCTTTTAATCAAAATACCGTTAGCCGCTCCTGTTCCGGTTGCTACCATAATTGCTGTGGGAGTCGCAAGCCCAAGCGCACACGGGCATGAAATAACCAGAACATTAATGGCAAATTCAAGCGCACGTGAAATTCCTTCTCCCAGAAATACCCAAACTGTAAAACAGATCAGTGCAATAAGCATGACCGCAGGAACAAAAATAGCGCTGACCCGATCTGCAACTTTCGCAATGGGCGCTTTGGAAGCGGCCGCTTCTTCGACCATTGCAATAATGCGAGAAAGCGTTGTATCTTTTCCGACCTTTTCCGCGCGCAGCTTTATAAAACCATCCAAAAGCACGGCAGCAGCCGGAACCGTGTCCCCGATCTCGATGTCTACCGGCATACTTTCACCGGTGACGGCCGAATTATCTACCGCACCGCCGCCCGCATCCACAACACCATCTACGGCTACTCGCTCGCCTGCACGAACAATGACAATATCCCCAACCGTAAGATCGGATACCGAAACCGTTATCTCCTGTCCATCACGCTCAACCGACGCCATATTCGGCGCCAGTTTGGTAAGCGCATCAATTGCCTGCTTTGTTTTACCTTTGGCACGTCCTTCAAGCATTTTTCCGAGCGTAACCAACGCCAAAATCATCGCCGCAGATTCAAAATACAACCCCATTGCATACTCGTGAGCTGCATACATATCTCCGCTCCGAACAGCACCGAATATCAAAGCAGTATAAACCATTCCGTGTACAGCCGCGGCGCCCGAACCGATTGCCACAAGCGTATCCATGTTCGGAGACAAATGCAAAAGCGCCAAAATTCCACCGCGAAAAATATTTGCACTCACCACCAAAACCGGAATCAACAGTATAAACTGCGTCAGTGCAAAAGCGCCGGGATGCTGATTCATATCAAGAAAATTTGGCAACGGCAGCCCAATCATATGCCCCATTGAAACATACATCAAAAGTGCTGCGAAGATCAACGATACTATAAGCCTGATGTACATTTTGCTGTTATCAACTTTTATTTCTTCCCCGGTATGCAAGCTGCATTTATAACCGCTTTTGACAACCGCTTGCACAATTTTGTTCTGTGTCAGAATATTTTCATCGTATACTACAGTCATACTGTTGGTCAGCAAACTGACGGACGCTTCAGAAACGCCTTGAAGCGGTCGCACCGCTTTTTCCACATGCGCGGAACATGCCGCGCAACTCATACCCCCGATGTCAAAAGTTTCTTTCTTCATTTGTTCGCCTCTACAAACCTATTTTCGTGCTTATTTTAATTCATATCCTACAATCTGTCAACCCATTTTCGGATAGTATTTCCGATTTTTAGAAAAATATGAAGCAGTTTACAAAAAATCTTTTATGAAAGAAAAAATTTTCTTGACTTTCGGAATAGCATTTGCTATAATATGCGATGCAGGGTGATCGTGGCGGCGCCCGGTCTTCGACCGAAGTATTCCGGGATGTAGCGCAGTTGGTAGCGCGCCTGCTTTGGGAGCAGGATGTCGCAGGTTCAAATCCTGTCATTCCGACCATCATCAGCGCCGCCCGACGGCGCCCGCTTTATTAAATTTGGGCTTGTAGCTCAGTTGGGAGAGCGCTGCGTTCGCAACGCAGAGGTCATGGGTTCGAATCCCACCAGGTCCACCAATTTTATAGCTGATCGAACCCGTAATGTGAAGCTTTTTGTTTTACCTTACGGGTTCGTTCTTGTTGTACCCGCTGAAATGCTCCACCAGGAGTCACAACCACCGGCTAAGCCGGAGGCTTGAATAAGCCCTAGAAGGGCATTT
>CATYXQ010000014.1 GCA_958414825.1 uncultured Eubacteriales bacterium
TGTCCATAGCTAAAGCTTTTTCTCCACTGGCAGAGCCAGTGGATTTACTATCATAAAGATAAAGAGAGGAAGCGGATTAGCCGCTTCCTCTCTTTATCTTTTAATTATCTTTTAAATTTTTTCTAACGAATGCTTTAAAAAAGCCCTGGTCTTTTCGCTCTTCGGATTGCCGAAAATCTCCTCGGGCGCGCCGATTTCCTCAATTACGCCGTCCGCCATAAACATGACGGTATCCGCTACATGCCGGGCAAATTCCATTTCATGCGTTACAACGATCATCGTGCGATCCTGTCCTTTTAATCCCTTAATGACCCGCAACACCTCGCCCGTAAGTTCGGGATCCAGCGCGCTTGTAGGCTCGTCAAAGCAGAGAATCTCCGGCTTCAGAGCAAGTGCACGTGCAATCGCCACACGCTGCTGCTGGCCGCCGGACAGTTCACACGGATAGGACGCCGCTTTTTGCAAGAGTCCCACGCTGTCCAGAAGCGCCCTGCCGTCCGCATCCAGCTTTGCCAGTATATTCTTTTTATCCGCTTTATACTCCGGACGTCCCTGCGCCGCCAGCTTCGGCGCAAGCGTCACATTTTCAAGCACTGTATACTGCGGGAACAAATTGAACTGCTGAAAAACCAATCCGAAATGCAGACGTTTCCGGCGAAGCTCTGCATCGCTGAGATCACGGTCGGCAGCAGCATCGTAAATCCGAACGCCGTCAATGTACATCTCACCGGTATCCGGCGTTTCCAAAAAATTCATACACCGAAGAAGCGTGGTTTTCCCGCTTCCGGAAGAGCCGATGATACACAACACCCGCCCGCGTTCCAGTTCAAAATCAATCCCGCGAAGGACAGAAGCGGAACCGAAGCTCTTGACAAAATGTCTGACTTCAAAAAACATACCGTTACCCTTTGAAATAATTCAGCCTTTTTTCCAATTTGCCGAGAAGCAGCGTCAATACGCCGACAAACAGCAAATAGAATACGCCCGTGTAAAACAACGGCCAGATCATGGCCTGCGCCGCCAGCTTCTTCGCCTGCATGATGATCTCGGAAACCAAAATCGCGTTTGCAAGCGCCGTATCTTTGACAAGCGTAATGATTTCATTGCTCATCGGCGGCACAATCCGTTTGACAACCTGCTTTAAAATAATCTTGGTAAAAATCTGAGATTTTGAAAGCCCGAGCACCTGGCCGGCTTCATACTGCCCCTGCGAAATGCTCTCGATGCCACCGCGGAAAATTTCGGAAAAATATGCGGCATAATTGATGACAAAAGCAATCGTCACCGCCACAAAGCGCCCGGTATTCTCAATGTCATATGTAAGCAGAAAATAGAGATCTACCTTTGCAAAAAGATTGTATCCGAAAAAACCGGGAACATAATAAATGATGAAAATCTGGAGCATGAGCGGCACGCCGCGAATGATCCAAACAAGTACTTTTGTCACAGCCTTGACAGGGCGAAACCGGCTCATCGAACAAAATGAAACTACAAGTCCGAGCGGCAAGGCCAGCACAAGCGTCAGCGCAAACAAAAGCAGAGTCAGCTTAAAGCCCTCCAATAAATAAAGGGTTACCTGCCAAAAAGACATTCAAGCTCTCCGTAAATTTTATTTTTGATCGGCATAATCTAAGATTGCCGCATTCTCAAGGCCGTACTTTTCTGCCAGTTTTTTGATCGTACCGTCAGCCGCAAGCTTTTCAAGCTGCGCATTGACCTGGGCGGTCAAATCGCTCCCCTTCTCAAATCCGATTGCATAATACTCCGGATCGCTCGTCAAGCTGTCAACAATGGCAAGATCCGCATAATCCCCTGTGCCGACCATGCTCTTTGCAAGCAGAACATCCACCACCGCAAACGTAGCGGACCCGCTCTTCACTTCCATCAGCGCCTCGGTTTGTTTAATGGCGTCCATAATCTTAGCGCCCTCAAAAGCAGAATCCGCATAGGAAGCGCCCGCAGAACCTGCCTCGGCATATCCGATTTTATCTTTAAAATAATCCGCGCCCGTAACCTCGGACGCAATGTCCGCCTTGACCACAACAGCCTGCTGATTAATCATGTAATTGTAAGAAAAATCAACTTTTTCACTTCTCTGTACGCCGTCGTCATCCGCACAGTTTGCCGTAAAGCCGTTCCACAAGCAGTCAACGTTCTTCGCCGCGAGGTCGGTGTACTTATTGGACCACTCGATCTCTTTGAAAACAACCTGATAGCCGAGTCCCTCAAAAACAGCTTTTGCAAGCTCAGTGTCAAAACCGATCAGTTCATTGTTGTCATCCAGATAGTTCATCGGCTCATAAAGCGTATATCCGACCGTTACGACCTTTTGATCGCTATTCTGACCGCAGGATGCAAATACAAAGAGCAGCATAAGTGCGGCAAGAAAAGCCGCCGTAATTTTTTTCATGAGATAATTCCTCCAAATGCATAATTTTTTGTTTTTATCACTTTAGCACGCTAAACTGATAGTATAGTAGCACACCTCCTGATGTTTGTCAAGAGCTTTATTCAATTTTCTCAAAAATTTATCATGCTCCGGCAAAAGCGGCAAAAATAAGGCTCTGCACACAAAACATTCGTATGCAAAGCCCTATATTTATCCAAATCAATCCAAAAACAGCGGCTTCAGTTCCCGGTTTCAATGCTGATTTCATTAAAAATTTTCAACAGATCGTCCACGCACGCATTTTTCTTTTCCTCGCCCCGGATATCTACGACACATTTACCCGAATGCATCATAATCAGGCGTGTGCCGTATTCTACGGCAAACCGCAGATTATGCGTCACCATGAGCGTTGTGATCTTACTTTTTTTAACAAACCGATCGGTCAAGCGCATCACGATTTCCGACGACTTCGGATCCAGCGCCGCCGTGTGCTCATCCAAAATCAGAAGCCGTACATCGGTCATGTTGGCAATCACCAGCGCGAGCGCCTGGCGCTGACCGCCGCTGAGGCTGCCAACAGGCGCGTTCATGCGATTTTCAAGGCCGAGGCCGCACTCCTCAAGCAGTGCGCGATACACGTCAATCCGCTTTTTATTGATTCCGCTGCCAAGACCGAACATTCCGTGTTTGTTGTCAGCCAGCGCCATATTTTCCAAAATGGTCAAATTGGCGCAGGTACCCGCTTTGGGATCCTGAAACACCCGTCCGATCCGCTTGGCGCGGCGATACTCACAGAGTTTGGTTATGTCGCGGTTATCAAACAGAATCCGTCCGGAATCGGGCGCAAGCGTCCCGCAGATAAAGTTCAAAAGCGTGGTTTTTCCGCTGCCGTTGGAACCGATGACCGACACAAATTCCCCGTTTTCCACAGTCAGATCAAATCCGTCAAACAGCGTACAGGCGTCGGGCGTACCCGGATTGAACGTTTTTGTAATCTTTTCAAGCGTCAGCACGTCCGGCGCCCCCCTTTCGTTTGAGCATACTGCTCAGCATCAGCGCGGCAACAAACAGCACTGCCATCAACAGCTTATTATAATCCGAGGGAAGACCGAGTGAAACCGCAATCTGCAAACAGCCTTTATAGAGAATTGTACCGATAATCACCATCGTCGTCGGCTTCATCCACCGCAGTCTGCCAAACAGGCTGATTCCGATAATCACGCTCGAAAGTCCGAACACCACCATACCCGTTCCCATCGCAGTATTTGCCGATTCGTTTGCCTGTGCGACGACCGCGCCCGAAAGCGCAGCAAGCCCGTTGCCGAGGGCAAGTCCCAAAATTTTAGACGCCCCCGGATTTCGCGCAAGCATGGTAACAAATTGCTCATTTGCGCCCGTTGCACGCAGCAGCAAGCCGGATTTCGTCTTCAGATACCAATCCGCAGCGACTTTGAGCAGCGCGACAATGACAATTAAAACAATCAGCTTTTTGATAACGACGCCGCCGATTGTATTCGGAAGAAACGCAACTGCCGGACTGGTGAAAATCGTCGTCATACCGAAAATAGATGCGATCGACTGACCGCCGGTACCCATTTTCACAATCACCAGATTCACCGATAAAAGCGCGGTGAACATCAGAATGCCGCAAAGCAGCGGACGTATGCCGAGCTTTACATGCAGCACACCGGTCACGGCGCCCGCCGCGCAGCCGGCTGCAAACGCGGCAAGCAAGCTGAGCCACGGATCAACACCGTGCAGAATCAGCACGATCGACACAATAGCCCCAAGCGGAAAGGTTCCGTCCACGCTCAAATCCGGAAAATCCAGAATGCTGTAGGTTAAGTATACGCCGATGGCGAGGATGGCATATTTTGCCCCCTCTTCCAGAACGATTTTGATTATGTTGACAATTTCCAAAACACGCGCTCCTTAAACAGCAGAATCAGTCAGAAAAAAGATTTCCAAGCAGCCTGCTAAATAACATTCGGGTCAGTTTGCCGCATTCATACCGACCTGTTCAGCCGAAGCATATGCGGCAGGCAGTGTAATCTCTAATTTTGCCAGCACATCCGGATTAACAACTGGCGTGCTGTCCGCAATAATCATAACGGGCGTCTCAGCCGCGCTCTGTCCGCCGCGAACGGCCAGTGCCATATCGGCTGTCTTTTCACCGAGGGCTACATAGTCTAAAGACGCAGCGGCCGCGCATCCTTTTTTGACTTGCTCAATCTCCGACCCATATACCGGAATACCGGCCGCCGCAGCCTGTTCCAGCAAAGTTGTCATATTGTCCACCACATTGTTATCGGTCAGGTTGGTCACCGCTTCCACTTTCGGAAGCAGATTCGCAACAACAGTCGGCAGTTCGGTCGCATCATTAATGCCCATGGACACAATCTCAATGCCGACCTTGTCGGCCTCTGTTTTCAGCGTTTCAAGCTGAGAAAGCGAGTTCGGCTCAGTCGTGGTATAAATCACGCCGAGCTTTGTCAGTTGAGGCTGAAATGCGTGAATCATGGCAACCTGCTCCGGAATATCAAAGGTATCCGCCGTTCCCGTGCAGTTATTGCCGGGCGCCTCGAGCGACTGCACAAGCTTTGCGGCAACCGGATCGGAAACCGCGCAGAAAACGACCGGGATATCGGAGGACGCGCTGCGTACCGCCGAATATGCCGCAGTTGCCGCCGGCGTTGCAATCGCAATAATCAAATCATAGTCGCCGCTCGACGCCATACGCGCCGCATAACTCTGGCAGTCGTCTACGGGAGACGTAGAAGAACCGATCTGCACCTCATATGAAATTCCCTTCGCTTCGAGTACATTTTTTATCCCCTGACAACAGTTGTCAAGCGATGAATGCGGCATAAATTGAACAATGCCGACTTTCTTCGTATCTGAATTCTGACCGCAGCCCGTAAAACACAGCCCGGCCATAAGAATCAAAGCAAAAACAAACGAAATCTTTCTGATTATATTTTTCATCGTAATCTCTTCTTTCCAAATATAGTTTTAAAATTTTATTAAAAGTAAAATGCCGCTGATTCCGAACGCACGCCATCGTTTTGTCTTGCTGCACATATCGGTATTCCTCCGTAAAAATTAAAATTCATTCTTTGTTTATAAAATAAAAAAGTCCCGCCCCAACAAAATGGGACAGGATCATCAAACCTGCGGTACCACCCAAATTCGCACAAGCGTGCGCGCTCATTTGTGTACAATCATACACACGCAGTATAACGGCCGCAACCGTCTCCCCTAACCGAAATCCGGCTCAGTTTGCCCTCAGAAGTCCATTCCCAACCGCCGCCGCTACCGCAATTCCACCGTCTGCGGCTCTCTGAAACGTCTGCACGGAAAGTACTACTCTTCGTCATAGGTTTATAAGGTGTTTATCAACTTTTTGTTATTGTAGCACACGCAAACGTGCTTGTCAAGGGGATTATTTTAATAAAATTTGATTTGCTTTTTCCTTCACTGAAAAATCAGCTTTTGAAACAGGCGCTGCAAATTATCTGACGCTAAAAGAAATGGCGACGGCGAACGCGGCACACAGTCATGAATTCGGCATTATATACCTGAAAAAGACCGACCAAATCCGGATAAAAAGACATCCGATACACAAAATAAATGAGTTTATCTCTTTAAATAAAAAAATGCACGGCAAGGGCAGCATGAAAACACACGCCGTCCTTGCCGCTTTTTTTCAAAAGTCAAAACTTTTTACTTTATTCTCGTATACTTTCCTCACGCGGACGGAATATAAGGGATATACACCAAATACCTGCAAGCGCAACCAAAGTATATACAATACGGCTGACCATAGCCGCTTGACCACCGCAAATCCATGCAACCACATCAAAGCTGAACAGACCGATAGATCCCCAATTCAGCGCTCCGATGACGACCAGGATCAGCGCTATTCTGTCAATGACCATCTTTTTCTACCTCTTCTCAAAATTTTGAGTCAAGCGTTTCCGCTCATCTATAGTTTGACCGAACGGCAGAAAAACATGTTGGAAATTTTTACATTGATTTTAATACGCTGAAAAAACTCCGATTACTTCAATTCCAGCATCAATACATGCGCATTTTCAAGTGCCTGAACATCCGTATACGCTTCCTCGGAAATATTCAGCCCGTTCACAGCAGCCAATGCCTCCGGCGCAACGTGGTACTGTTTGGAGAGCGTCCATAAACTTTCGCCTTTCGGATAAATCAGACACAAAGGATGCGTGCTTTTTTCATAATGCTTCGGCGCGGAAAAATCAATTTTCCCCACGACCTGCGCTTCACCGCGCCAGAGTACGCGCATACAAAGCGCAATCTCCCCATCGCAAACCAAATTGTCCCCGTCCAAACGACCGCGCGCATTTACAAGCGTTGCCTCAACCATAACTTCCGTTCCGCTCGGCGTCTCGCAATCAAAAGACAATTTAAACGGAATTGTAAATTCGCCCGAAGATTCCCCGCTTTCCGTCATATAAATCGCATTCATGGCGCAGCGCCCCGAAATCGAAATTTTTCCCTCGCGCGCCGATGCCTCTTCTACCCTTGCTTCGCCTGAAGTATCCAGTATTGAAGTGGCGTCGGTAGCACCGGCGGCACTTCTTGCCACACTGCCGCCTATATCATAAACGCCGCAGCGAGAGAAAAGAAGCCGATCGGTTGCCAGGGGACGGTGCTCGATCTTTCCTTCCGACGCCTCCGAAAACGCATCGGTTACCACCCGAATCTTTTTCGGCTGATCCGCTCTGCCCTCAATGCTCAAAATGACCTCGAGCATTAAGCTGGAGTTATCCGCCGAAACACCAGCTTCTGTGGAAATTACCCGCGCCGAAGCGGCGGCCGTCGTTCCCTTTTGAACATCGGCATCCAAAAATGCGTCAAACGGAATTTTCTTTTGCAGCATTTTCGGTGCGCCCGCTTCTAAAATAAGTACTTTAACATAAGCGTCTCCACGTACACCGACGCCGCCGTCAGCCGCACGCGCATCCGTTACAGCCGCAGTCGCACCGCACCAGAGCGGCTTGATCTCCGTTTTTCCGCTGAGTTCAATCGAATCCGATAGCTCCACATCTTGTGCGCGCGTCAGCAGCGTGTCCATTCCGTCAAACTCGCTGTATAATTTATGCAAACCGGGGATCTCTGCCGGCACCTGTTCCTCTGAAATCTCCTCCCGCGTATACATACAGGGCTGAGAACGCAAATGAGTGCGTATATTGATTTTCCGCGGAGCGCTCAGACGATACGTAACCGAATCCACTTCGGCATTCGCCGAAACCTGAGGCGTCTGCCCCTCGGTCAACGGGATGCTGAAATCATATTTGGAGGGCAATACAGTGGCGCTGACCTCGCCCTCCTCACCGAGATAAATAAGCGTGTGCAGCACGCTGCCCGACATCTGCGCCTCGCTCCCGCTTATATACTGTGCGGGCGGCAGCGCGCGCGCCTCCAGGCGCAGCACTTTCTGAACTTTGGGCATATAATCCGGCAAAATAAACTCTCCGCCGCTCTCAAATAAAATATTGCCACCGCTCTGGATACGCTGTGCCGTATGTTTTCCGGACAGCACAAATTCTTTTTTTTCGCTGTTTTCGGGTCTCATAAAATTCTCCTTTGATCAAAATTCTGTTTGCTAAATTCTATGATTCAAACAGACGAACTATGCGCTCACAAAAAAAGTTGTCCTTCTTCAGACGCATAGACAGATATTGCCGATGCTGCAACAAAACGTAAACGACGATAATCCCCTTTCAAAGCAGCTTTTTCCTGCGATGCACAGCAATGGTTTTTCAACCGGCTATATCCTCCATACTATTTTTCAAAAATACTTGACATACAAAAAAGCACGTGATAAAATAGTTCCGTTTAAAACATTTCCGAATAAAACATTTTTAAACGGAACGGGAGGGAGCCATGGGACAAAATAATTTACGCTTTAAGCCATACGAAATTTTCACCAAGCTGATGAGCCTCGGAAAATCCATGCGCTCACACTGCCACCACGCAATTGAGACGGATGGGTTTTCGCTCAATGAAACCGATGTGCTTCTCGCACTGACCGCAACCCCCGAAAACAATACGGTCACGGCCATCAGCGAAGCCTCAAACATTTCAAAAGGAAACATCAGTCAGGCTGTCGAATCACTGCGGCAAAAAGGATATATTTTTACAGAACCAAGCAGCTTGGATCGCCGCAGTCTTACAATCCGCCTGACAAAGCAGGCGGATCCGATCATAGAAAAACTTCAGCACGCAGAAGAAGAATATTTTTCCGGATTTATGGGCGTACTGACCAATTCAGAAGCTTCGCTTGTGACTCGTATTTTCAACGCAGTTCAAAAATTTTCCCCCGCAGCCTTTCTTAATAAACTTTCAAAAAAGGATAACGATCATGAAAAAAACTGAGCGCAGATTTACGAAAATCAATCATATCAAACATCTGATTTCTTTGATGTATGACAAAGGAACCAAAACGGTCTTTGATTATTTCGACCGGGACGGAGATATTCAAACGATCTCCTATACAGCGTTTGCTGATAAAATCAAAGCCTTTGGAACCGGCCTTCGCCGTTCAGGACTTGCAAAAAAGCGCGTTGCAATTATCGGAGAATCCTCACCGAAATGGTATATCGCCTACCTTGCAACGATTGCTTACGGCGGTGTTGCAATTCCTTTGGATAAAGAGCTTGCGCTCTGCGAGATTGAAAATTTTCTGAAACGCAGCGGCGCACAAGTCATCGTATTCTCACCGCTTTTTGAAACCAAATTTGCAGATATGGCAAAAAGGCATCCGGAAATTACGTTCATTCCGATGGAATCCGAATCCGAAAAAAATGTTTATTCACACAATATGGACACGCTGATCGGTATCGGCGCGGAGCGTCCGTATGAGCCACCCGTACCTGCCGATTTAAACCGTATGACCGTCATGCTTTTCACTTCGGGAACAACCGGGACGAGCAAGTGCGTTATGCTTTCCGAAAGAAACATCTGTACCTCTATAAATTCAGCCTGCGAAACCGTAGATTTTTATCCTGAGGACGTTCTGGTTTCCGTTCTTCCGATCCATCATACATATGAACTATGCTGCTCGCTTGCAGCGATAAATTACGGATGTGAAATTGCTATAAACGATTCTTTGCGCCACGTCATGCGGAATTTTGCGAAATTCCGCCCGACGGCACTTGTACTGGTTCCCCTGTTCCTGAATACGATGGATAAGAAAATATGGGATGAAATCCGCAAAAAGAACAAAGAAACTTTTGTTCGCAAAATGATGTCCATCTCTGACCGTGCCCTCTCGCTCGGACTGGATGCGCGCCGCATACTCTTTAAAGAAATCATAGCCGCTTTCGGCGGACGGCTGCGCAAAATCATTTGCGGCGGCGCACCGCTCAATCAAGACATTGCGCAGGATTTCCGTTCGCTCGGCATTCAGGTATGGGAGGGCTATGGCATTACCGAGTGTTCCCCGCTGATTTCGGTGGACGTCTACTACCATTCCAAGCCGGGTTCAGTGGGACCGGCAGTGCCGGGATGCAAAGTCTATATCGACGGCAGCGAAATCAATGAATACGGCTATACGGTAGGTGAAATCTGCGTCAAGGGCAAGAACGTCATGCTGGGATATTATGAAGATCCGGAAGCAACAGACGCCGTGTTTACGAGCGACGGCTACTTCCGAACCGGCGACGTCGGCTATCTGGACGACGATGGATATATCTACATTACCGGACGAAAGAAGTCTGTTATTGTACTTGAGAACGGCAAAAACGTATTTCCCGAAGAAATCGAAGAATATCTGGAAAGCATTGAACAAATCGCAGAAAGCGTCGTCGTCGGACGCCCCTCCAAAGAGAATGACAGCATCACACTGACCGCAATCATCTACCCCGATTTTTCCAGATTTCCTCAAAACGCTACAGCGGAAGAAATTTCCGCAAAACTCAAAGATGAGATCAATCGGATGAACAATCGTCTTGTCGGATACAAGCAGATACGCGCAATCGAAGTGCGTGATACCGAATTTGAGAAAACAACTACCAAAAAAATCAAACGGCATTTAGTACACTGATTTTCCATAGAATTGTACAGTCTTGCTTGTGGGCTATTTACGAAAAATTGCACGAGCAGAAATTCATTTTTAATGCACTTATGTGCCACCCTGGAACTGTAAGATGCGCTCTGAAACGAAAATCCCCCCGCTTTTTGCGGGGGGATTCTGATTACAATTTATCCGTTTGACAGACCGTGCATAAGCAGAAGCATATCGTTTATTCTCAAGAAACCGTCGCCGTCAGCATCAAAATGCCATGCTTGATTCGTGCGGCTTCCGCTTACCATAGCTTTTAACGTGTTCTGCACATCCGAAAGCGTCAATTGCCCGGCAATTTCCGGCTTTGTAATCTGTGTATAATCAATTATCTCGCCGTCTGCAGCCAAAACAGGCGAGCAGATCAGCGAAAGAGCAAGCAGAACAATTAAAAAAAGTACGATATATTTCTTCATTTTAAAACCTCATTTTACTTATTTTACGCTTTCATTGTACGACAAAAATCTCATTTCGTCAAGTGAATTGATTGATTTTATTTTTGAAGTTCGCTGGACACGCCAGTGACATATTTACCCATGTGATCGCTGTAATTTTCATATTCAATTTGAAACGCGCCGTTTTTATAAATTAGCTTGGTTACGGATGCATTGTTTGCCCAGGAAATTTCCTGAATACGTTCAACCGGCAAACGATGTAAAAAACAGAGCATATTTTTAAGCAGTGCGCCGTGCGACACGGCACAAACTGTTTTATCGGCATATTCTTCGGCGATTGTGCAAATTGCCCGCTTTGCGCGTGCAAAACACTCCTTCATCGTTTCGCCGCCGGAACAAGCCGTTTTATACAGTTCATTTTTCCAAATATCAATGGCGCCGGGGTATTTGAGGGCAACCGCTTTTGGCGTCAGTCCCTCCCAATCGCCGAAATCCATTTCCAATAATTCTTCCCGCCGCAGTATAGGCAGCCCGCGCTGTTTTGCGATAGGAAGCGCAGTGCTATAAGCGCGGGAAAGCGGACTGGAAAGAACCGCATCAATCTGCTCATGGCATAAAAAATCGGCTGTCATTTGTGCTTGCTTTCTTCCGAGCGCGGACAGAGGATAATCCATACGCCCGGTAAAACCGCCGTTTATGTTTCCCTCGCTTTGCCCGTGCCGGATCAGATACAGGGTTCCCATTGCGCCTCCGAAAATCTCATAGATATTTTTTGCTGAGTACCATATAATTCCGACAAAATCAGTTTCCAATACCATTTTATCATATACCGTCGATCTGAACAAGGGTTTTGCGGAATATTTAAAGATTTTCTTGACAAAATCTGCGTGTTGTGTTAAAATTGCTAAATGGTATAGGTTGACCAAATATTGTTAACCCTACCCCCTTGCTGTGCGTTGGTGCACAGCCATCAGTCCATAAGGAGGTGTAACAGATGGAAAAGGCAGTTCATTCCTACGAAACCATGTTCATCGTAAATCCGACTATCAGCGAAGACGCCGTTAAAGCAACGGTAGAAAAGTTCACGGCGCTGATCGCGGAAAGCGGAAGCATAGGTGAAGTCAATGAGTGGGGCAAGCGCAGACTTGCGTATCCGATCAACGACATTCCGGAGGGATATTATGTTCTTGTGAATTTCACAAGCGCGTCCGATTTCCCTGCCGAACTTGAACGTCGCTATAACATTGATGAAAACATCATGCGCGGTATCGTAATTCGGCTTGAGCAGAAAAAAGCAAAATCCAAGGCGTAAGTTTGAAGTAGACGGAAAGGAGGCGCGAGTATGGCAAGCTTAAATAAGGTAATTTTGATCGGTAATCTGACCGCTGATCCGGAACTCAAGCAAACGCAGTCGGGTATATCGGTCGTAACGTTTACGATTGCGGTAAATCGCAGATACCAGAGTAAAAATGCGACAGACGGTCAGCAAACCGCTGATTTTATCAGTATTGTGGCATGGCGTCAGTCGGCTGAGTTCGTTTCACGCTATTTTAAAAAAGGCAAGCCGATATTGGTGTGCGGTTCAATCCAGAGCCGCAGCTATACGGATAATCAGGGCAACAAGCGGTATGTAACCGAGGTTGTGGCTGACGAAGTGGGCTTTGTGGAAAACAAATCGGATTCTACGGGGGCTATCGGCGGTGCGCAATATATGCCGGATGCTTACTCTACGCCCTCATATTCCAACACGGATGCGGCGGCGCCAAAATTTGAGACCGTATCCGAAGATGACGGTCTGCCGTTCTAAACATGGCGGTAAATTTTTAGAAAGGAAAGTCTGTATTCAAAGACGGGGTTACGTATTCAATGGATAACAAAACAACCGAAAACGCGCAGCGGCCGTTCCGCCCGATGCGGAAAAAGAAGAAAGTTTGTCTCTTCTGTGCGGACAAAATCGATTATATTGATTACAAAGATACTGTACGACTGAAGAAACTGGTCAGCGAGCGCTCTAAGATCCTGCCCAGAAGAATTTCGGGTACCTGCGCTGTTCATCAGCGTCAGCTTACAATTGCGGTGAAGCGCGCAAGACAAATGGCGCTGATTCCGTACGTCAGCGACTAAGCAGCAATAATGAACTCTAAAATCCGATATGTCTCCTTTGGAACATGTCGGATTTTTTATGTTTAAAACAGAACCGCTATGACGAAGTGCAGCATCCCCGAATTAAGCAAAAAAATGACGGCGGCTATATCATGGCAATACGAACGTTCGCCCCTCATATTTATTATTCTTTGGCTTTTATTTAAACGGGTATTTTGACCGTTTTCGGTGCACAATAAAACGGAATAATTCAAAAGCGCAAGGAGACGGGCATATGAAAAAACGGGGATGGCCGCGCCGAATCGGACAGCGGCTTGCGGTGATTCTTTTGCTGCTTTTCCAACTTTTATTTGCCGTATATGCGCTTGTCAGCGGGAGCCTGTATTCGGTATATATACGGTCCGCACTGCGCGTGATGAGCTTTGCGGTTGCCGTATTTGTAATTGCAGGACAGGACAAAAGCGCGTATAAACTGACTTGGACAACACTAATTTTATTATTTCCTGCTTTCGGCGGATTGTTTTATCTTTTATACCGTCTTCAGAGTTCCGCTGTACAGATGCGCCGCAGGCTATCCGCAGCCAAGATTCGTTCACAACAATATCTGACGAATACGCATTCCGAGAATTCAGAAGCCTGCGCACAATTTCCGGCATATTGTACGCTGATTTCTTTTCTGGAGCAAAACGCCGGCTACCCCATATACGGCGACTGCCGCGCCTTGTATCTTTCGCCCGGAGAGAAAAAACTCGAAAAGCTGCTCGAAGAGCTTTCCAAAGCGGAAAAATATATCTTCCTTGAATATTTTATTGTGGAACCCGGAAAGATGTGGGATTCGGTTTTTGAAATTTTGAAGAATAAGGCGCGTGCCGGAATAGACGTACGTCTGATTTACGATGATTTCGGCTGCTTTTTTCTTTTACCGAAACGCTTTTCAAAACAAATGGCGGAGGCAGGCATTCGATGCTGTGTCTTCAATCCGTTTCTTCCGGTATTTTCTTCCCTTCAAAATAACCGGGATCATCGCAAAATTGTGGTGATTGACGGACGGGTTGCTTTTACAGGCGGAATCAACATAGCCGACGAGTATATCAATGCGCTGGAAAAACACGGACATTGGAAAGATGTTGCCGTTTTTGTATCGGGAAGAGCCGCTTTGAGTTTTGCAATGATGTTTTTGGAAATGTGGTCGGCGCTTACGGGCACACAGGAAAATTTAGCGGATTTTTGCCCAGCGGCGAACGAGCAAACCTCGGAATGCGGATTTGTTCAACCCTATGCGGCTTCTCCTCTGGACAGAGAATATATCGCGGCCGGCGTCTACCTAAGACTGCTTTATGCCGCACATCATTATATTTATATCTGTACACCATATTTGATTTTAGACGAACCAATGATCGGCGCGATAGTTGCCGCGGCGAAAGGAGGGGTGGATATTCGGATTTTGACGCCCTGTATCGGGGACAAATGGTATGTACACATGACGACGCGCTCCTATTACCGCGAACTGCTTGCGGCCGGTGTGCGAATTTATGAATATTCGCGCGGTTTTGTCCATGCAAAGACATTTGTTTCAGATGACAGTGTGGCGGCGGTCGGATCCGCCAATCTTGATTTTCGCAGCTTATATCTGCATTTTGAATCCGGCGCCTGTTTTTACGGCGGTTCGGTGGTGCGTGCGGTGCGAGACGATTTTCTGCATACGATTTCATGCAGCCGTGAAATGACGGTCAAAGACTGCCAGGGAAGTTTTGGAAAACGCTTAATTCAGGATTTTCTGCGCGTATTCGCCCCTTTGATGTAATTGCAAGCGCTCCGCGCTTCTATATGCTGAAATTTTTATATTTATGGCGCACTGTTGCCGCACGGCTATCGCGCGATTTTTCTATAAAAACAAAGATAAAAAATCAGTCAAGGGCGGCATAACCGTATCTTGCCCCTTGACCGATTTTTTATCTTTGCTACTCACAATCACTTAATACTTATCTGTCTTTTTACCGTTGCAATCCTTACAGAGCATTTGACAATTTTCAGGCGTTGTATGTCCGCCTTTACTCCAAGGTTTGATATGGTCGCCTTCCATTTCATCAAATTCAAAATGTACCTTGCAGATAGGGCATATCCCCTCTTGTTTGCTATACGCCGCCATTTTATCTCGTTTATCAAAAGCACGCAAATTCAATAGCCGACCAGCGAATGGATCTGTGTCTTTACACAACAGAAACTCGTAAATTCCTTTGGACTTTTGCACATCTTCATCTTCGTGTAAACGCTTGACTTCTAATCCCATCACAGAAGAATTATACGCATTGTTGTGGTAGCTATTGTATAAATAGCACCAATCCACCCCTTTCATATCTGCATAATATTTCGGGAAAATCTTCTCGACCCAATGTATAACATCATGAAAGTATTGCCATAATTCATCAGCGTCTGCGTCCGATTTATGTAATGCCATATATTCGGTAATATCCTTAATGCCCTGATTATCGCAAATACCTTTTAATGCTTTTTCAAGAAGCTCTTGGCGGTTTGGGTCTCCTGTGATATATCTGTCCGACAATAATTTTGCGGCGCAATTTCGTTTGGAAAAATAAATTTTTGCGTCCGATAACCATTCGCCTGTATAAACGGAATTTCGAAGCTCTTGGTCGGTCAATTTCTCACCGGCAATGTTTACTACCTTAAACCACTCTAATTTTTCCGACTCCTCGCCCTCACAAATATAGACCATAAATTCATAGTCCATAATTGCATTGTATTTGTCATCCGGCAAAGCGTCCCAATAGTATTTTTGCCCCTCAAGAACAATAGAAAACTGGTGTTTCAAATATTGCATAACGGACAAAGTTCTTTGCTGACCGTCAAGCACCTCATATTTTTCATCGCCAATCTTTACCCAATACATAACATTCAAAGGAAATCCTTTGAGAACAGTGTGAATAACGGCCTCAGCTTGCTCATTATTATAGACAAATTCGCGTTGATAGGGTGGTCTTATGGCAAGCCTGCCGGCATAGGCAAAAACGCCGTCGTCGCCGTTGTCGGAATAACCGTTAAATATATCTTTAACCTTGATTTGTTTCGGCTCTATTCTCACGGTTTACCCTCCTCCTGATTAAAATTCTCTTAAAGGTATTTTTCGCATTCCCGCTTGGATCATAATATACAAGGCTTGTCATATTTGCAGTATAATGTCCTTTTCCGCCTTGCGTACGATATTTTTCAATCCATTCTTCGCCGATTCTTCCGATTCCAATTTCATCAGAGCCGTATTTCCCCGTATAATCAGCACAACCGACAATTTCAAACTGCTCTGGATTGTATTTATCCAAAAATGTTACGGGAACGCCCATATCCTCAAAATAATCGCATGGAATATCCGAGGTTTTGTCAACATTAATTGCATTATAATTATCATATTTCGGATAATCTTCTTCGTTTCCGTAATAACGCTTGAACAACACTAATTCTTCGTGTCGCTTGGAATGGTCGAGATTTGTAAACCAAATACTTGGAACATTGATTAATTTTTGCCCATCGACTACTTTCTCAGTTTTCCCCTCATAATCAGCATAAAACCACATTCCTCCTGCAAAACCTCTGTAACCTGTCCATATCTTATTATCCTTTATCAACGGGAAAATTTCTTTATATGTAATAGCATTTTTATTTCCAATGATTATAAATTTCTTGTCATACTCCATAAGCTGCGCAACATACTCTCGGAAAAGACTAAACGGAGGATTTGTAACGACAATATCCGCCAGCTTTAGATATTCGATACATTCCTCCGAACGAAAATCGCCATCGCCTTTTAATTTTTTTACGCCGCGGTTTTGAGATTTCAAAAGAGCGTCAATATCTGCATCAGAAACACCTCGCCCGTTTGCCATTGGCACTTCTTTAATATCCATAACATAGCCGTTTCCCTGTACGACTGGCTCGTCCATCAAGTCAAAAAACGTAAGCTGCTGTCCGACAACGGGCGAAGTGCTGTATGAAGTACAAATTAGTCTCTTTAAGCCAAGATAATTAAAATTTCGCAGAAAGAATTTGCAGAAATTGCTTTCAAAAGGGTCGTCGCAGTTGCAGAAAACGATTTTTCCTCGAAAATGTCTTTCATAATGATTCAGTTCGTTTTGAATATCTTCATACTGCGTATAAAATTCGTCCTTTTTATCGTTCTTTGCTTTCGATAAGCCTGCGTTTTTAGCCATCATCAATTCCTCCGTTAATCTTCTGCGAATATTTCAACATTATCATTAACACCTATGGAAAAATGCCGAGAAACAAAATCCACGCACCTATAAAACATTTTACCAAAGCAACTTCAAAAAAGGTTGAAATCAAGTCCGATCAAATCCTTTGAAACGAGTCCCCTGAAACGTAAGGCGCCCAGTGTCTCCCTCAATCAGAAAACCGTACTCCTCACCGCTCATGGAAAGTTCCATGCGGTCGCCGCTTTCCACCTCAAAGGTAACATAATAAGAGGACGACGCGGACGTATGCCCCACGCTCCCGCTGCCATGATGGTGATGCGAAGTGCTGACATTTACCCGTTTCGCCACAACCGTAGCCACAACGGTCAGCACCGGCGAATGGTTGTTCCGATTCCATCGCTTGATTCCGCCGGCAAAAACAACAATAAATACGACAAGGATAACGCAAAACAGTATGCCGAACAAAATCGGAAACACGTTAAACATAAAATCCATTCCGCCGAAACACGCTGTATCGACGCCTAAATAATCAAAGTTCATGTGACATCCTTTCCCGGCTTACTTTTTGCCGCCCGTCTTTATAAAACTTTTCATGCGCGCTGTTCCGCCACGAACAGCAGACGCGCTTCCCTGTCTCACAGTATGCGATGATTTTTTTCCAGTCGCCGAAAAGCCAAAACGGCCGATGCGGCGACCCAGTTCAAAATATTCGCCGTGTGCAAATGCCGCAAGATGCGCGCGCAAGATCCAGTTTCCCGTTTTTGTCCAAAAGCGCCTCCTCCACGTCTGTGGCTACAATATCCGCAAGCAGCAAAACATGCGTTCCAAGTTCCCTTTGTTCGATCACCCGGCATTCCAGGCTAAGCGGACTCTCGCCGAGAAGCGGCGCAGAAATTTGACTGGCCGGTACCTTAGTCAAATTACATTTTTTAAATTTATCAACTTTTCTCCCGGTATAGATGCCGCAGTAATCCACTGTGCGAACCATATCCGCACTGGTCAGATTGATTGCGAACTCGCCGTTCTGTCGAATCAGTTCAAAGCTATAACGGCTTTTGCGCAATGAAATATATGTTTTCGGCGGAATTGTATTGACAATCCCCGTCCATGCCACGGTCGCTATGTTCGCCTCGTCCATTGTACCCGATGTGACAAGCACCGCCGGCAAAGGCGCCAAAAGCGCGCCGCCTTTCCAAATCTGTTTTGCCATTTGCTCCCCCTTTTCTGAAATCCGTATTTATTGTACACAGCAAACAGAAAATTGTCAATCCGTATTTCACCGCATTTTCACCTGCAGACTATATAATCTTCTTATTGCCGTGTTATTCTATATAACTGGGAGTGATATTATGTTTCGCAGACTGCTTGACCGATTCAATCGGTTTATGTACGGCAGATATGGCGCGGACCCGCTTTATTACACGCTGCTGATCGTTTTTTTAGTACTCGGTTTCATCAACACATTTGTACATTCTTACATTTTGCTGATTGCGGCGGACGCCTTTTTTATCTGGGCGCTCTTTCGCTACTTTTCCAAAAACATTTACCAGCGCCGCGAAGAAAATCGAAAATTTCTCAGTATCCTTGCCAAAATCAAAAGCTTTTTCAAACTGACCCGCGACAGGATTCGGGATCGCAAAGTCTGTCGGTACCGGAAATGCCGGTATTGTAAGTCCATTCTCCGGCTGCCGATACGCCGCGGGAATCACTCTGTGCGCTGCCCGCGCTGCCAAAAAAGCTTCAGTGTGCATATTTGGTTTTAATCCAAAGCGACGTATTGCTAAAACACGAATCTGTGCTAAAAAACGGCTGTTCGAAAAAATCGAAAAGCCGTTTTTAATTTTATAAAATGCCCGTTTTTACCGCTCTTCGCGGAAATAGGCAAGACCGAGACTCTGCGGCGGCTGGCTCTCCCGCTTTTTGCGGAAGCTGGTCACAATCAAGACAACGATAGTTACCACATAAGGCACCATACGGACAAGATCGGTCATATAATTTGTAATCTTAAAGCCTAAAATATTGGGCAAATACTGATACAACCAATAAAGCATACCGAAAAGATACGCACCCCAAATCGCGTTAACCGGCCTCCAAACCGTAAAGATAACCAGCGCAACCGCCAGCCAGCCAAGCGCCTCAATCTCCCCGGACGTCGCCCAAATGCCGCTATTGAAATCCAGCACATAATAAAGTCCGCCGAGACCGGAAATTCCGGCGCCGAGACAGGTAGCCAGATATTTATATTTAACTACACTGATCCCCGCAGCATCCGCCGTCGCCGGATTTTCGCCAACCGCGCGCAGATTCAGGCCTACGCGAGTACGATTTAAAACAAAGCGCAAAATTACGGCAAGCAAAATCGCGGCATACGCCAAAAAGCCATAAGAAAACACAGTCTGTCCGATAAAGCCGAGAGAAGAAAGATACGGGATTTTTGCGGTGAATACCGTATTGGCAAAATCCGCCTTAACCGCCGTTCCTCCGTTTAAAATCATTACACCGAAGAAATTGGCCACGCCCATGCCGAATGTCGTGAGCGCAAGACCAGTCACATTCTGATTGGCGCGCAGCGTGATCGTCAAAAAGCTGAAAATCAATCCGCCAAACGCCGCAGCCAGAAATCCGCATGAAATCGCAATCAAAATACAAAGCGCCGCGTTCGGCTTTGCAACCAGTTCCTCATAATAATATGCGCCTGCAAACCCCGCAAAGCCGCCGAGATACATAATTCCGGGCACGCCCAGATTTAAATTTCCCGATTTTTCGGTAATGGTTTCACCCATGCAGCCATACATGATAATGGTTCCGAACGACACGGCGCGCAAAATCCAAGCTACCAGATTTTCAATCATGACCGCACCTCTTTCGCTCCGTGCTGTTTGCCGCGGAAAATAATCTTATAATTAATAAAAAATTCGCTGCCGAGAATAAAGAACAGTATAATGCCGGTTACAATATCCGACGCAAATTCGTTCAGCTTAAAGTCAGACGCGATCTGCTCTGCACCGTTGCCGAGGAACGTCAAAATAAACGAAATCAGCGCCATATAAAACGTATTGAATTTTGCAAGCCAGGCAACAATAATCGCCGTAAAGCCGGTTCCCCCCGCCGTTGTAGTCGAGATTGCGTAATCACGCCCCGCAACAATTAAAAATCCACAAATTCCGCAGATAGCACCCGAAATCAGCATCGTACGAATCATAACTTTCCGCACATTGATTCCCGCATACCGCGCTGTATTCTCGCTTTCGCCGACGACGGAAATTTCATACCCATGCTTGCTGTATCGCAAATACAAAAACATCAACAGCATCAAAACAGCTACCACGATGATGTTGATTGTAAACGTATACCCGAAAATTTTCGGGAACCATCCTGCATGGGTCGTCTGATTGATCTGTCCCATTGAAGAATTCTGACCGCGCATAATGTTGGTAAAGCAAGCCACGATCTGAATCGCCACATAATTCATCATCAATGTGAACAGCGTCTCGTTCGTATTCCATTTGGATTTACAAAACGCCGGGAAAAACGCCCACAGCGCGCCTGCAAAAATACTGAAGAACGCCATGGCCGTATAAAGCTGCCATGCGGGAACCCGATTGCCGAAATAAATCATACAGATGGCAGACGCAAGCGCCCCCATCAGGATCTGCCCTTCGCCGCCGATATTCCAAAAGCGCATTTTAAACGCGGGCGCAAGCGCAATACCCACGCAAAGCAGCGTAGACATGTCGCGCAGCGTGGTAAAAATCTTCCGCTTTGAACCAAATGAACCTTTGAACATCGTTTTGTAGACTTCAATCGGATTCAGCCCAGTCACAAAATACAGGAAAAGCGCCGCAACCACGAGTGCCAACAGCACCGCAAGGACACGCACCGCCATCTTTTTCCAGAAAGGAACCGCGTCGCGGCGGGCCAACCGAATAAAAGGTTCGCGATGTGATGCTTCAGTGACCGTTTTCGTCATTGGATTCAGACTCCTTTCTGCTCTTTGTCGCCATCAAAAGGCCGACTTTTTCCTTTGTCGTCTCACGCGCGTCCACAACGCCGCTCACCCGACCTCCGCAAAGCACCAAAATGCGGTCGCAGAGTTCGATCAGCACATCCAGATCTTCGCCGACATAAATCACGGCGACGCCCTGTTTTTTCTGCTCGTTGAGTAAATGATAAATCGTATATGAAGTGTTAATATCCAGACCTCGTACCGCATATGCTGTCATCAATACGGTCGGTGCGCAGGCAATCTCACGACCGACCAATACCTTTTGCACATTGCCGCCCGAAAGACGCCGTACCGGTGTATTGATACCGGGCGTAACGACTTCAAGCTCATCCTTAATCGTTTCAGCAAGCTTTTTCGGCGCACGGCGCTGCGTGAAGAACGAATGCCCAGCCTCATAGCTCTTGAGCATCATATTGTCGGCCATACCCATAGAACCGACAAGTCCCATGCCCAGCCTATCCTCCGGAACAAATGAAAGCGAAATGCCGAATTCCTTAATTTTTTTCGGCGTCAGACCGACAAGCTGCTGCATTTTCGATTCCTGTCCGGGCGCGTAAAAAGCAATACTACTGTTCGGTGCCGTTTCCTGCAGACCGGCTATAGATTCAAGCAATTCTTTCTGGCCGCTGCCGGATACCCCGGCAATTCCGAGAATCTCGCCGCCGTAAACGTCCAATGAGACGTCTTCCAGCGTTTTGATTCCCTCCGCGTTATAGCAGGAAAGATTTCGGATTTCAAGCCGTTTTACCGGATTTTGCGGTTCGGGTCGCTCAATATTCAGCGTCACCTTTTTGCCGACCATCATCTCTGTCAGAGCAAGTTCGTTTGTCTCCGCGGTAACAACGGTTCCAACATATTCGCCCCGGCGCAGAATGGAAACCCGGTCGGACACCGCCAAAACCTCATGAAGTTTATGCGTGATAATAACGACGGCCTTGCCGTCTTTTTTCATATTGCGCATGACACAAAACAGTTTTTCGGTTTCCTGCGGGGTCAGAACGGCCGTAGGCTCGTCCAAAATCAAAATATCCGCGCCGCGGTAAAGCACCTTTACAATCTCCAGCGTCTGCTTCTGCGAAACCGACATATCATACACTCTTTGCTCGGGATCAATATCAAAGCCGTAACGATCACAAATAGCGCGGATTCTTTGGCCAGCGGCGGCAAGATCAAAACCGCCCTTTTCATTCAGGCCGAGCACAATATTTTCCGCCGCGGTAAATACATCCACCAGCTTAAAATGCTGATGAATCATGCCGATTCCCAGTGCCAGCGCATCTTTCGGCGACCGAATATCGACCGGCTTCCCGGCTATGTAGATTTCTCCTGCGTCGGGATAATAAATTCCCGACAGCATATTCATAAGCGTAGTTTTACCGCTCCCGTTTTCACCAAGCAGAGAAAGTATTTCTCCGCGGCGCACATCCAGCGAAACATTTTTGTTTGCAACGACATCGCCAAAAGTCTTGGTGAGATTTTGGAGCCGAATGGCATATTCCATACCGGCAAACCGCCCCTTTCATCTTCTATACCTGATTTTATAAAGAAAATACTGAAAACTCACAAAGGGAAGCCGTAAATAAGCTTCCCTCTGCGTATTCAAACTCAAAAATTATTTTTCAACAATGCCGTCAATGCGAAGCGCAAAGTAAGGCGCGCTTCTGAATGTGGATTCTGCAAATGCGCCGTCCACAATCGTCTCAACCTTTTCACCGGTATAAATCGGCGTCATAGTCGAATAATCCATATACGAGAGATCGACAATGTTGGTCGTAACCTTAGCGCCGCCGACTGTAAACGTGTCAGTATCAAATACCTTAAGCTCACCGCTTTTCAGTTTTGCAACAACACCGTCAACATATTCAGCCGTGCCGGGCGCGCAGGCAGCGCCGAGCGTTGTAATGCCGACGGCTCCCTGATCATAGCCGTGCGCCCAGTCAACAGCAATTTCTTCGCCGCGCATCGCAGCACCAATCGCATACGTATAGTATACGGACCAATCGTTGGTAGCAGAGGTCAGAGCAACGGTAGGCGCTGTGGGAAGCATGTCGATGTTGTATCCGACAGAATATGCAAGTGTACCGTTCTTAGCCGCTTTTTCCACAGCCGCAGGCGCACCCGTAGAATCAGCATGCTGACCAATAATCACACAGCCGTTTGCCATCAAAGCCTCGGCAGCCGCTCCCTCTTTCGCAATGTCAAACCAGGAGTCGGTATAATTGACTTCCATTGTAACATTCGGTACCACCGACCGAATGCCGAGGAAGAATGCGGTATAACCGGAAACAACCTCTGCATAGTCGTATGCACCGACGTAACCGATTTTCACATTGCCGTCCGCATCAAAATTATTCGGAGTGGTCTCCGGGTTCAGCGTACCATTGTCCAGCAGTTCTTTTACTTTCAAACCGGCAACAACGCCCGAAACATAACGGGATTCATAAACATTTGTAAATGCATTTTTCAGGTTGTCAAGTCCGCAAATTGCTGCAAAGTCACCCGTCATAGAAACAAAAGTGACATCCTTAAATTCCTCAGCAGCCTGAACCATGTATGTCTGGTGACCGTAGCTGTTGGAGAAAATGATATTGCAACCCTCGTCAGCCAATTCCGCAGCCGCATCCTTGCATTTCGCATTTTCTTCTACTTTGTACTTCCAGATAATTTGATTGTCAGCAAGGCCGAGCGTCTTTGCGGCAGCCTTAATACCGTTTATATGCGCCAACGTATACCCCTCGGTCTCATCTCCGAGCAGAACCACACCGACTTTAAAGTCTCCCGGCACATCCGTACCCTGTTCACCGCAGGCGGCAAACGCAAGCAGCATGACAGCTACCAAAACGAATGCAAGCAGTTTCTTCATTTGTTTTCCTCCGATTGATCCATTTTTAATTTTTCGGGAAATTTCCCCAAAATGGTTTACAATCTATTTTACCAATTCAAGGACATTTTCGCAATGAACAAATTCAACGAAAATCCCAAAGCGTTTGTGTCGTTTTTTCACAATTGCTACAAGTTTCTGTCACACATCCACCCTGCAACCCGCACACAATAAATATTCTAAAAAATTCTGTCGGATTTTATTGTCAACCGCTTATTAAAAATGGTATAATAAATAAAATATAGCGATCTATGCCGTCGGAAACGTGCGGTTGCCCTCTTTTCCGTACCTTTAAGTCCCCGCTGCACATCGCGGCAGAGCGATCCGGTTTATGCAGGAGTTTGAAATGAAACAGCGCCTTTTAAAAATTACGGCTGTCGTGCTATGCACGCTCTTTTTTCTGTTTTTGCTCCTTTACAGCGTAATCGGTGTGATGATCTACGGCCCCTCCTCCTATGCAGGCAAACTGCTTGTAACCTCCCTGATGGAAACAAGCGCCGCAAAGTTCATCCCTCGGCTGTACATGAGCAATGCCAAAATCGAGGATATGATTTCACGTACCGAGGAAGCAACCGATGTCGAGATCGTCGCCTCGATGATTCAGCTTCCATCTCGCGAGGACTACACCGACGATCTTCCGAGCGGCGGCAACGCTGAAAAAACGCAAAGCGGAATCGAAATTCATGACGTGCGAGGCGGTACGTATTACGGAAAAATGATGGTGATTGAAGATCCGACCCGCGTCTTTGTCGGCATTCCGCCAAATGGCTTCGGCGAGGGTAAACGCGGACTGACTGTACATAAAATGATCGAAGAATACGGCGCCGTTGCCGGAACCAACGCCGGCGGATTTTACGATCCAAACGGATCGGGCACCGGCGGAATCCCCGAGGGAATCGTGATCTATGAGGGCGAACTTCTCTGGGGCAATCCGGGATCCTATTATTCGCTGGCCGGTATTGACAAAGACGGACTTCTGCACGTCGGCCGCATGACCGCGCAAAGCGCACTTGACCGCGGCGTACAGTATGCCGCTTCCTACGGCCCCGCGCTGATTATCAACGGCACACCGCAAAACGAACGCTCCGCGCTCGGCGGCGGTTTGAATCCCCGAACGGCAATAGGCCAGCGCGAGGACGGCGCAATCCTGCTTTTGGTCGTCAACGGACGTAGCGTTGATTCGCTGGGCGCGACGTTGGACGATCTAGTAGAGATTTTTCTGGAATTTGGCGCCGTCAACGCGACAAACCTTGACGGCGGTTCCTCCTCGCTGATGATCTACGAGGGAGAAAATGTCACAAACAGCGCATACGTTTACGGTGAGCGTGTCGTCGCCACCGCGATTCTGGTAAAGTGAGAATACATATGTCCGAACAATCCACCCAAAAAACGAAACGGCTTTCATCGTTTGCACGAAAGCTATGTATTTACGCTCTGATTTGGCTTAGTTTAATTTTGATCTGCTGTGCCGTTATGTGGTGCGTTATGGCGCAGTTCGAGGCATCGCAGCCTTTTTATACCATTGAACGCTATATTGATTCGTTAGATGAAACCGAATATTACCGGCTTTTGCTTGAAGCGCACCCTGAACGTCAGAATCTATTTGAGCCCGCTGATGAAGCGGCAAAACGACTGGCCGCAGACTTTGCTCCGGAAAATTTGACCTATTCCAAGCTGATTCGGGAATACACTTACGAAACCCCGGTTTATCTCATCAGCAGCGGCGATAAAAAACTTTTGCGGATCACCTTGGAACTCGGTGAAAAAAGCGGCCTCTTCGGTTTCCGCCCCTACCGGGTTCAAAAAGCGGAACTTGTCGCGCCGGAGCTTTTGACTAAGCGCCCGTTGTGCCTGGTAGTCCCGGTCGGTGCGAAAATCCGTATCGGCGAAAAAGAGGTTGACGACACCTATTTAGAAACGAACAGCGCATTTACCGCGTTTGGCGCCGCCGACCTGTTTTGCAGCTATCGAATAGAGGACTTCCTTTTGGAACCCGACATTGAAGTCACATTAGACGGAACCGTACTGACCGGCAGCGGAAATTGGGATCGACTGTATGATTATCCGGAACCAAAGCTGCATACCGTCACCATAACGGCACCGAGCGAAGCGATCGTTCGCATCGGCGGCGTACGCGTCACCGACGTCTTCCAAAAAGACGTCGGCACAACGCCTCCGGACGCGCTCGGAAATACCGTCGCTATGTGCACATATACGGTCAACACCGTATACAGAGACGCAGAGATCACAGCGGCACTCGGAGAAACATCGCTCTCCGCCAAGCAACGTGAAGAAACCTTGCACTTTGCACCGCCCACCGCCGATTATACACTGCTTGCACCCGAAGGCGCCGCCGTTTTTGCGAACGGCATGACGCTTTCAGACGATAAAATTACCGCTTCCAACGCCCTGTGGAAATCGGAGTTTGCCGAGTTGAGCGCGCCGCCGACTGCAAACGAATATACCCTTTGCGATCTGTATGCGCCGCCCGTATTCACGGCGCAAATAAACGGCGCTTCTCTCCGCGTCGTTCCGGACAGCGAAACCGGGCGCTTTGCCTGCATTTTCCCGGAAAGCGAAGAACTGCGTCAAACCTATGAAAATCAGGCCGTTGACTATGTAAAGGCTTACCTGCACTATACCACGCAAGGATATCGAAACACGCAGGCGAATCTGGACGCTGTGCTGGCGCTGACCCGCTACCCAAGTCCGCTCTATACAAATCTGAAACGCTCCTATATTGGATATATGTATATTGCGCCGCAAACCATGACGCTGGATAAAATCGAAGCGGCCAATTTCACATCCTACGACGACAATACATTTACCTGCGAAGTATCCTACGCCGCAACGCTGAAAAATTTTGTCGGTACAATCGAGCAGGAAAACACGATTCTGCTGGTCTTCACAAAGAAGGGCAAAACGTTTCTCCCCGCCGCAATGGTATTATCCTAAGGGATTTGCCCCTATTTTTAAAAAGAAATCAGAGTCCGAAGCGGCAAAATTCGACTAAAATTCGCAAATCTGAAAAAGCATCGCAACGAATCCATGTTCGGTTGCGATGCTTTTTAATTCTCTATAAAAAAGGTAAAAAACGATCGAAACGTCTTTCACTCCCGATAATTATTTCTGACAAACGGACTTTCGATTTTTGTATCAATCAAAAGTTTATATTTTTTCGGATGCCGATATGCATTGCCATGCACTTCATTTTCACGATAACAGCGAAGTTGTTCCAAATCAAGTTCGGCAATATAAATCCCCTCTTTTCCGTCCGCCTGTAGAATACAGGTATCTCGTGAACCGTCCGCCCCGGGCAGATAGACCACGCCGTCAAACACACTTGAACCGCCGTTGCAATCGGGAACGGTTTCAGGATAGTTGCAGGTAGCGATGGCCAACATATTTTCGTATGCTCTGCCGCGAAGCTGTGAAAGGCGGTTTATTTCCATAGGGCAAGCATTCGGAACAAGAATAAGCTCCGCGCCTTTCAACATCAGAATTCTGGCGCTTTCCGGAAATTCCCGGTCATAACAAATCATGGCGCCGACCTTTACTTCCCCGCAGGCTGTATTCAGGGCAGTGACATAAAAATCTTCGCCCGGCGTGAGATTCCGTTCCACGTCAAAATCGCAGGTGTGTACCTTAGCATAGGTCAGTTTGCGTTCTCCGAACCGATCAAATAAAACCATTGTATTTCGCAAATGCGCTCCGGATTGTTCCAATAAGGTAATGCCGATTGCCATATTCAGTTCTTTTGCAAGACGGGCAAACGTGTTTATAAAATCACCGTCGGCGGGAATCGCTTCGGCTTTCCATTCCTCAATAGGCCGATTGTATATATTGTATCCGTTGCTCCACATTTCGGGGAAAAGTGCAAGGTCGGCGCCCATTGCTTTCGCGTCTTTACAGATGGCGACGCCTTTTTTTAAATTTTCATTTACCGTACCGCACGGCGCTGTTTGCAGCAGAGCGATCTTGAACCTGTTCATAATTTTTTGCCCCCATTTTACATTATCTTTATCCACAAACTCAGACAGCCGCCGAATTTCGGCGGCTGTCTGTTGTGTCAAAAATACAATGCTTTTTCAGTTTTTTGCCGGGATTTATCTGGATTCGCTGATTACGGTTTGTACGCGATTTTCAATCAAAGACGCAACCTCGGCCAAGCTCTTTTTCCCCGCAAAATAAGCCGATGCTTCCTCGCTGATGATATTGTATACATTTTCATCATAAACGAGCTGTTTACGTACACCGGTTGCGATCTCCGCAATGCGCTCCACATCCTCTGCGGTCATCTCTCTGCGATCATTTTCCCAACCGGGTTCGATCATAATGCCACCGCCGCCGATTACAGCGTCGGTAACGGCAACTTCTTTGGTGCGCGGTGAAATTTCGATATCGGAATCTTCCTGCTCTTTCTTTTCTTCCTCGCGCCGTTTAATTTCATCCAAAGCCTTCTGCTTCTGCTGTTCAAATCCGTCCTTTGTTACCGAAAACGCCCAAGAACTCTCTGTCTGATACGAATCCTCAAAGAACAGCTTGACAAAATTCCAAGCCTCATCCGCCAGCGGACTCTTCGCACTGACAAGGAATTTCAGATTGGCATTGGTAAAGACATAACCGTCGCGGTCAGGCGAAGGCATACCGATGAAATCCAATTCCATACTGCCGAAATTGTAAGACTGATTCTCGAAAGCATAGAAAGAATCAAGCGTAGTCATTTCCGCTATCGCTTTGCCCTCTTTAAACGCATTGTTATAAGCGTCCCAGTCAAAATCATCGGGATTATAATTTTCATCTTCCCACCGAGACTTTTCGGGCAGCGTATTTACATATTCCAGGATTGCTTTAAAATCATCGTTGTTGAAGTTGCACTTTCCGGTTGCCGTATCAATGAAATTCGTATAGCCCAGATACACAAGCATCTGCAGCATATTGGCTCTTGAAACTTCGCCCGCGCGGAAGAAGGACACTTCCTCCGGCAATGCAGCCACCTTTGCGGCAAACTCAGGCATCGTCAAATTTGCAAACTCGCCGATTTTCTCCTTGCCGCCCATAAGTCCCATCACAACGAAGCTGGTCGGAATCTCATACAATTTTCCGCCGATTTCACAAGCCTCAAGGATATTCCCCAAAAAGTCATCTCTGGAAAGTTCGGGATCATTGTCCAAATAGATATAGAGATCCTTAAACAGTCCTTTATTGACGTATTTGGATACCGAAAATTCCGAATCGGAAATGAGTACATCCGGAACATTGCCGGCCAGAATATCATTGTTCAGCTTTGTCTTGCCCGCAGTATAATCCTCATCGGTATTGTACTGAGAATAATCGACATATTGAATGCGATATTCTTCACTGGCAAGGTTAAACTTTATGATCTGCTCCTGAAAATCGTACGCATAGCCCGCCGACGCAACTGTAATCAGATATTTCGGCGTAAGCTCGCTTTCCGGTACTTTTTCAAAGGTATTCACATACAGCGTGGTCTTGTTATCCTTGTACTCGCGTGTCAGGGACGCAAACCGATCGTCGCCCAGCGCGCAGAAATTACCGTAATTATAAATATAATCGGAATTGATGTAGTTCATCAGTTCGGTCTTCGTGCCGGTATCAAGATCCACTTTATAAATACCGGAATTGTCGGAATAATATGCACCGCCGTTGCCGCCGAATGAACTATAGGCGAACTGACGTCCGAGATCCCCGGTATTCACCTCCGACTGTGCGCCGGTTTCAAGATTATAGCGCTTGCAGACCGTCGTATACGTATCCGAACCGTAGCTCTCATACGTATAGCAGATCTCAGAATCACCGATAAAATAAATGCTGTTGATATACCCCTCGGTCCCCTCCGGCAGCAGCGCATACGCATTTTTAACCGTGCCGTCCATGCCAAGGCGTACCAATTTATTGTTATATTCAGCCTTATCCGTATTGCAGGTTAAATACAGATCCGTGCCGTCGGTCAGCGTCGTATTCACATAGAAATAAGAATTTTCGCCGCTGACATCGAAAGCTTTTTTCAAATCTACCGTACCGGTGAGCTTCCCGTCAAAATCATAAAAATACAGATAATAATACTGCTCCCAGAAAGGGGTTTCCGGATCACCCACCTGTTTACTTTCATTGATAAAAACAGCAAGACCGTTATCCAACACCAAAATGTTATTCATGTAGGCGCTGTTGTTTTCATCATTCGCCAAGTCTATCGGAATTTCCGTGACCTCCGTACCGTCATAAGTTCCGATATAGGCAACCGTGGATGTGGTTTTGTGATCCTTATCCACGCTTTGCAGCACATAGCAAAAACCACTCTCTCCGATAGAGTTATTAGACAAATATGTATACCCGTTGAACTCTTCTTCGTTCGACCAATCCGGCTCTTCCACGGTCACAAGCTTTGTCTGGTTGTACTTATACACATGGTCAACCACCTGCTTTTCGGGCATTTTCTTCCCGCCGCCGCAAGCAGCCAAAACCGAAAGCGCCAACAGCGCGGCCAATACAAAGCTGACAATCCTGACAATTTTCTTCATTCTGTTCCTCCTTAAAATGCGTGTATTTTACGCGCTCTTCGTTTTTCATGATACCGTCTGAGAAGCGGACGAAAAACAGATACGGCAAGACAAATCAACATCGCCGCAGTCAATATCCACGATACCGCTTCAAAGGTCAGCAGCATGGCGCATTTGGTTTCCATAATGCGCGACACGTTTTCATAATATGGATACGACGCCCCGGTCATGACACCGAGCGCCGTCATTCCCTTGATCTTTTCCCACAGGCGGAGCGGCGTAAACCGTTCATGATTGACGACGACCTCCTCGCCGTAAGCGGAAGTTGCGGATGCAAACAAATCCCGGCCGAAATCCGTAATCGGATCCGGCAAAACAGCCTCAAGCGATGTAAAAGCCAAATTTTGATTTCGCATTGCCGCAGAATTATATAAAATATAAACCCTGGGCGTGATGCCGTAATATTCAGAATACGTGCTTCGATCGGCAGTCAACACCGCGGAAATTGTGTAAAATTTTCCGTTGATCTCCAAATCCATCCCGCATACATCGACCGAGCCGAACAGCCGCCACGCCGCAAAATCATCAATCGCGCAGAACTCGGTGGTTGCGTCCGACTCATCAAGATAGCCGCCGGTCTGCGGGATCTCAGGATGCAGACCGAAATAATCTCCGAAATAAACCGTCGCAATCGCATTGACTGTATTCTGATCCCGCGCAATGGTCACATCTTTTTCAACCGACGCGCAAAGCAGATAATTTCCCGCGGTCGGCAGACTTTCGGCCGTAAGTCCGGATTCAATCGAATTTTTAATCGCCATCATGCCGTCGGGCGTCAGATAATCCTGCTCGGTACAATAGAGAGAAAGCTGCGTATACTTATTTGTATTCGTCCCCCGAAAACGGTCTGCCGCAAAGTCACGGTCATACCCCGCCGTCACAGAACGCCGAGCGGCGCCGAGCGAAAACGCGAGCGCAAGAAACACCGCCATAAGGACGCCAAAAACCAGTACCCGTTTCTTCACAGCCGACCTCCTTATTTTTCGCTCATCCGAATCTGCATACCGTCCGAAATCGGCACAGAAGAATTGGTAATGATGTAATCACCCCACGACAGCGTAGCGTCAATCGCGCTCTTGGTTGCATCCGAAGCCAGAACCTCTACATTTTTGCGTTCCGCAAAGAAGCGGGTTCCGAGCGGAGACGGCTTTGAAACAACCAGCAATACAAATTTGCCCTCGGAATCCTCGCGGATAGCGCTGTTGGGCACGATGGTATCATAGCTGGAACCGCGGCTTCCGACCGTAATGGTCAAATTGGTTCCGTCGCTGATGTCGCCCTCCACGGTGAACGTGACCAATTTGCCCTTGCCCGAATTGTTCGGATCATTCTTAATCGCGGAAATGCGGACGGACGGCTTTGTGCCCCAATAATAATACTGAACCTCGGCCTCCTGACCTACGCTGAGTCTCGACGCCTGCGCGTTGGTCACGCTGCATTCCATCGTATAACCCTGATCGGTCATAATAATTTCAAATACAGTCTGCCCTGCCTCCACCTCATCGCCCGCAGCGATATTGACACTGTTTATCGTGCCGCTGACCGTCGCTTTGATTTCCGTGGAAGTCACTTTCTCCTTTAACTTGGCAATCTCTGCTTTTTTGCGGTCAATTTCCGAACGCTTGATTTCCATATCCAGCGCTTCGATCTGACTGTTGATCTCTTCGTTTGCTTCGGTCCGGCGAATGGTAGATTCCAGACTTTCGATGCTGCGCGTCAGCTGTACCTTTTCATTTTCAGCCTCCTCCAGCGTTTTCGGCATTTTTTCAATCACCGTATCCAACTGCTTTTGAAGCTCCTCTACCTGCTCGCCTTTTTCTTTCTTTTCCGCCTCGATTTCTTCCTTGCGGGAAGACAAAAGCGCATACTCCCAACCCTCGTTTAAATCTTCAAGCTGTTTCTTTGCCGCTTTATACGAGGACTCCGCGCTGTCTTTTGCGCTCTTTGCGCTGGTATAATTGGCATGCGCCGTGTTCATGGCGGTACCCGCAGAATTAAAGCTTTCAAGCGCATCGGATTCCGCCGTTTTCGCGTCCTTCAACTCGGATTTTTTGTTTGTGATCTCCTCATTTTTATCGCGAATCTGCGCATTCTTCTCATTTTTTTTATCGGTCAGTTCAGCCTTTTTCCGATTGTATTCCGCGATCTCTGCCTCCGTCGCATCCGGACCGGGAGGTACCAGCGCGTCAATCTGCTCCTGAATCGTCGCAAGATCTTCTTTCAGCTTGTCAAGCTGCGTCCCCAGCGTTTCGATACTGGATTCTATGTCTTTGCGCGCATCGACCGCATCGTCATAATCCTGTTCCGCCGCCCCATATACCGTGCTTGAATTGTTGTAAACCGTCTGCGCTTTCTGCGCGGCACGCTTGGCCGAATTATAGGCGGATTCCGCATCGCTGACCGCGTCTTTCGCCTCTTCGATGGCCTGATTGAGTTTACTCATATCGGTATAGCCCGAATCGGTCAGCTTGCTCAGCTGTTTGTCAAGCGATTCGATCTTTTCATCCAAATCTTTAATCGCCAACTGAATCAAATCAATCTGCGCCTGATAATTGTTTTTGACTGTTTCAAGATCACCGTAACCGTCTATGTAGGTTTGAAGCGTCGCGAGTTCCTTTTGCTTATCCTCCAATTCATAGCGCGTGGCGATCAGGGTGTCTTCGCTTTCAAGCAAAAGCTGCTTATATTCGATTTCCAGACGTTTGAGCGCGATTTCGGCATCGAAAATCTCATTGCTCTCGCCCACAACCAGCGTCGCAAGCACCGTGCCGCGCTCCACATAGTCTCCGCGGCGAACAAGTACCGAATCCACCTTGCGCGCATTTTCAAGCGAAATCTCCCGCGTCTGATTGGCGTTGACCGTTCCGCTCAGTTTCACCTGCGTCGTAATCGTACCGCTTTCAGCGGACTGTACCGCGACCTCCGGCAGAGAGCGATTCATAATCGTATTTGAAAATAGGGTCAGCAAAAGCATAACGACAAGAAAAATAATGATGACGTTTTTAATCCAACCCCGTTTGTTTTTCTCTTCCATAAATACCTCTCTCCTATCCCTTTACGCCGCCGGCGTAAGCGACGCCCTCGACGATATAATCCTCACTGTACAAAAACGTGAGAATCGGAATAATCATATATATACTGGCCACCGCGAAAGCGAGCGCCGAATCTCCGGTGTTGATCTGAGACAAGAACACCGACAGCGGATGCAAATCCGTGTTTTTAATCAAAACAAGCGGCTGCTCGACCATATTCCAATAGTCAATGAAAATCAAAATTGCAACCGAATAGATAATTCCCTTGGACATCGGCAGACAGATGCGGAAAAACATCTGGATTTCGCCCGCGCCGTCCAGCTTTGCGGCCTCAATAATCGCATATGGAATTCGCCGCATAAACTTGGTGAGTATAAAGACCGCAAAGGGTGAAAATATACCCGGCAATATGATCGCAAGGCGCGTATCCAAAAGTCCGAGCCACTCGGAAACCAGATAATTCGGCACCAGCGTGACCTGATAGGGCATCAGCATCAAAATCACATAGGTAAAAAACACGATACTTCTGAGCTTTCCCGAAAAACGGGCAAAGCCATATGAGGCAAGTAAGGCCACAAAAATCTGAAACACGACGATAGGCACCGTCAAAATCATCGAGTTCCAAAATTTCAGAAGATACTGCGGGTTTTTAAAGAGTACATTTTCATACTGGTCGAAAACAACCATATCCGGAATCAACTTCAAATTGGTGTCGCCGGAGACATAGGTTTTGGCATCGCCGGATACGCTTTCAAACACATGCCCGTAGTTGGCCGCGATTTCGGTTTTGGACATCAACGAATTGGTAAACGTCAAAAGCGTGGGCATAATGAATACAATGCATACGCCGAGGAAAAACAGGAAGATGATTGCGGTAGCCGTGCCCTGCCGCACCGACCGGAACTTCTTGCGTACAGACACTCTCATTCCACATCCTTCCCAAACTTGCTGTCAATGAAGAACAGCACGCCGATCAGCACAATCATCACCGCGCACATCAGGATCGCAGCGGCGGACAATTTTTGATAATCCAACTGGATAAACGTATTGTTCATAAAATGCTGCAGCATGTAAAGCGTATTATACGGATAATTACCCGTCATCAGGTAAACCTCACGGAAAATTTTAAACGAATTGATTAAAGACAAAATCGTTACGAAAAGAACCGTTGAGGATATGTAGGGCAGTTTGATTTTCCAGAATACCCGAACCGGTCCCGCGCCGTCAAGCATACACGCTTCGGTGATGTCTTTCGGGATATTGGCAAGCGCCGCCATGAACAGAATCATATTGTATCCGATATTTTTCCAAAGAAACAGGCAGACGATAATGACCACGGCATATTTGGATTTAAAAAAGTCGATTGGATCAACGCCGAACGCGGACAAGAAATGATTCACCGTACCGTCATAATGAAAAAGCACTTCCCAGATCAGCACAACAGAAGCGGTCGGCACCATCAAGGGACTGATTAAAATGGTTTTAAAAAGTGAAGCGCACGGCATTTTCCGCATCAGCAGCACCGCAAAAAGAAGCGGAATCACAACCGCAAGCGGGACTGCGATTCCAGAAAAGACAGCCGTATTTTTCACCGCCGAGCGGAACGCGCTGTTCTGCAAAAGGTATTTATAATTTTCAATGCCTACAAATTCCTGATTGATCGGATTGTCGATCAATGAATAATAGCCGACCACTAAAAACGGCAAAATAAAGAAAACCGCCGCGCCGATAAAAGAGGGCGCTATAAACAGCGAGGTCTTGGCGCGCTCGATCCGCTCGCGCTTATCCCGCCTGATTTTTTTCACCGCGCATTTCCTCCTTTTTCCACATGTCACTGTTCTATCCTGAATAATACAGCAATTATAACACGTCCGATGTTTGCCGTCAATATATTTTCATGAAATTTTAAGAAATGTTAATACTTTTTTGAAGAAGCTCTAACGCTTTCTATAATTAGTCGAAACACCCATGGAAATTCCTCTCTGAAAACAAAAATTTTTCGGAATTTTTTAACCGAATTTTTCCTGTTTTTCAACGGCAAAAATGCAATTTGCGTGAAAGAGCAAACGTGCGGCGCAAAACGCGCCGCAAATGTCCGCCGAATATAAAATTTCCGGGAGCCGGTGCGAACCCGACCGCACCGTGCCGTTAAAAATATAAAACCGCTTCGCAGTTGACTTTTCCGTCCCGGCGCACCGTCTTAAAATAAAAACTGTCGCCGTCTTCTTTGCAAAAGACAGAAAGCACATCCCCATACGGCGCTTCCGCCATATAGCTGATGTTGATCCCGCGCAAAGCGCGCTTCTCAATCCCCGGAACAAAATCGCAGAGCATGGAGATATATTTTGTATTGTTCATATGTCCGTTGCCGTCCGCATCGCTGAAGTAGACCGGACGCTCTCCGACCTGCTCAAATTCTTCGCTTCTCGGCATGCGTACGCGCAGCGGCAGATCTATCACAAGCGGCGGTTCGGTCTCAAACGCGTGCTGAATCTCGCCGAATCGCACAAGACTGCGGTCGGCAAGGCGGACAAGCGCCCAGGAAGAAAACACTTTCGCCGCCGCTTCCCCGTTCCAGTTCAGTTGATAGCAGCGATTATGCGTCACGCCGCGGCCGTCGCTTCCCCATGTAACCGCTTCCGCCTCCGCACCGTCCGGCACATTCAAATCAATTTGCATGACAATCCGGCTGGCAATAAACGCCATGCCTCTTTTCAAAAGATCATCGTTGCTGGGCGGATAAGCCTCCATATGATGCGATCCGGCATCCTCCAACATGGCTAAAAGAGAGGCAGGTCGCAAAATCCCGTTCATATCCACGTCCTGCCCATAGATTTTTACTTTTTCACTGTACTTCATAATAATATGTAATAAAAGCTGCGGCAATAAAACCTGCCGCAGCTTTCCTTTCAAAATCAGAATTAAAGCGTATTTGCGGATCCGAGTACCGTTTCGATCTTATGCCGAACCATCTTTCTGACTTCGTCACGG